>JAKSJT010000204.1 GCA_024402125.1 Bacteroidales bacterium | reverse complement strand
TAGATCGAATACCAGCATCAACACGAAAATAAACATGGCAAACTCGGACATAAAAAAGCTGATAGTTTCTTTGCGAGCCGCCTGCATTCTGGAAAATAGCTGTGCATCTTTCTCCGAAAGCTCTTTCATAAACGACTATAATTGACCATTACACTAAAAG
Source organism: Bacteroidales bacterium (assembly GCA_024402125.1). Taxonomy (GTDB): domain Bacteria; phylum Bacteroidota; class Bacteroidia; order Bacteroidales; family UBA932; genus Cryptobacteroides. Next base: position 5,775 of record JAKSJT010000204.1, on the reverse strand, counting down.
GGAACATTAATCCTAATCTGATGAGAAATACTCAATTCTCTTTATGACTCCGTTTTCAACTATAAGGTAAGGGAAGTCATCTACATATTTGTAGTGGAGCCTTCCGTTCGAATCGAATAAAGGAGATGCTTTTTCTATAGGATCACCGACACATATACCGCCCGGGACATGGTCAGTGAATGTCTTGAATTTCGAAGAGCCGATAGAATAATGCACCATCCTGAAATCCTCAGAGAATGCAAGAATCGTTTCCTTATCTCCATCACGATAGACATATTCTTTCACTGGGTCATCCCAATAGTACTCAGATCTGACTTCAGATGGGTTCCCGAACTTGCTGACAATCATCTCAGGCGAAACTTTCTGGTTAAGCCCGATGCCATCAACGTGATCACCATAAAATTCAGACATCACAATTATACTGATCTCACGTTTATCGTTTAAAGCAAACATACCTAGATTGTACCCTATGGCAAGTTCCATATAAATACTGTTCTCCCACTCTTCCAAATAGCAGTAATCGAAATTTGCAGACAACAGCACATCGACATCCTGGCCGACATGAATGCCTCCGGGAACATCATTTGTATTGACAGCAAAACGGTCAGAACTGAGCACGACTTTAGTCAGCCTGCGATGCTTGTCGACAAACAACGAGTCCTTCCCATATACATACACATACCAACAGTTGAAGAAAGTCTCTTTATCAGCCTTTGAATAATCCTGTCCGAACTTTTGCTGGACATACTCATCATCTATGACTGTGCCTAAATTAACACCTTCTATGTCCTGTGCAGATAGCTGAAACAAGCCGACAAACAGCGAAACAAATGTGATGATTAATAGTCTGTGAGATTTTTTCATTTGTAAATTGCTATTTAGAGTTTAGGTATTTCTTTAGCCGATTAAAGGTAACTAATATGTCACAAATAATCAACACTCAGACACTTACATTTTAGTTTTCATCCATCTTGGTGATAAACAGTTTAAAACATAAGTAGGCCCCATCAGGAATTACACATCTATAATTTCAGTTCCAAAAAGTATGCTAACGAGTCTCATTATCCTTCCTTTCCATCAGTTTTAATGTAAGAAAGCGGAATCACTTTGGAAATAATCCATCATGATTCCGCTTTATATTTACTCTTCTATAATACTACTTATTGAAAGTAGATTTATAGTAAAGAGGTTTTCCTTCTGAAGTGATACCCTCGACAACCACATCGAACTTTCCGGAGTAAGACGGAAGAAGACACTCTAGAGACATTTCCTCTCCTGGTGCAATCTCAACCTCTGGCTTCCAAAGAATAGTCTGACGCATATCCTGTTCGTTATTCGGATTATGACGTTCTGTATACTCCATAGGGTAGCATGCACCCTTGAAATCAACAATCTTAACGTTGCTTGCAAAATCCATATATGCCATGTTACCGGATTTTGAGACGAAGTTGATAACGCCATCGTAGGTCTTGCTCGCAAAGAAGTAAGAGCTTGGCCAAATCTCAACAGCCTTAAGGAGCATCGCATCATAATCCATCATATCCTTGTGCTTAAAAACTGGAACTCCGTCAATAAGCACAAGCGATGTCTTCCAGTTACCAGCATTGTCATCTGAACCATTAGTTGCCATAACCTGGATTCTGGTCTTGTCACCATGTCCTCTAACTCTAGCCTCCTGAAGAATCTCAACAAGAACTTCCTTCACACTTGGGAATCTTGTATAATCATCTAGCTCATACACCTTTGCATCATTGATAAGATACGGCATATTCTCCTTTCTTCCTACAAACTGACGAAGAGAGTCCGCATATTGCCTGTTAAAAAGCTGCATAGATGCACCTCTAGCAATAACTGCAGGAGCAATGTGCTCGGAAATGACAAGGTTCGGCACATCAACATTCGCAAAGTTTATGAACGGACTGTCAAGTGATATTGATCCAACCAGAGACTCATCATTCATGTCTGCGATCTCGCATACAAGGTCCTTGTCACCAAATATATTATAAGTCTTGAAAGCAAGTTTTCCGTCACTTGAAATGGTAGTCACATATGTGTCTTCCATACAACCAGGAGATGAGATATATGCTGTAGCATCTTTGTCAGCAATAATCTTCTGAGCATCTTTTCCGACTAGAGTAGCATAGATGACCTCACCCTCGAAGTCAGGTACAACATTCTGAACATACTTTCCAGGAACAACTGAAGAGTAATTCATTTCTGCCATCGACTTGTTTGCAGGAGAAACGATTCCGTCATTATGATATACTGAAACAGATACTGAAACAGGGGAACTTTCCTCATTTGAAAGCTTTATTGTAGTACTATTTGACTGGCTTGCTACAGCTGAATAGGATGCCTTAAGTTTTCCGGCATTCTCAGGACTACTACTTTCAAGAGCCTTGTAGTTCTCCTCTGAAGCAATATCAACTTTTCCCTTTAGTCTTGTAGTGTTATACGGATTCAGAATTGAGACAACCTTTGACCCGTCAAGGATATCCAGTCCTTCCTCATTCTTGTTAACAGCAGTGTATGCAACAAGACGGTAGTTACCGGTAGGGGTAGACTCAGGAATATCGATATATCCGTTACCTCTTCCGGCTTCAAGAGCCACCTTTGCCGTCTGAACAATGTTTCCATCTGAAACAAGTTCAAGATATGCCGTACTGCTGAACTGCGAAAGCTTATCACTCTTCGTGTCAATACAGAAGGCAGAACACCAGATTCTGTCTCCCGAGACATAGACAGCCTTATCGGTAGAGATATATGTTCTCTCAAATACTTCCCGAATCTGTCCCTGAGCAAAGGAATTGAATGAAACGGATGCCAGTATGATTGCAAGTAATATTCTTCTCATAATATATCTTTATTATAAAGGCCAGTCCTCAGGTTTTACGATAGTTCCACCAAGCTGAGTACAGTCGACACATCTTTTCTCTCCCCAGAGAACCTGAGTTGACTCAGTTCCACCTTCATTGACAGTATCTTCCATAACCGGCACAAATCCACGACGGTACCATGTTACAAGATCATACTGCCTAATATTAGGGACGAACAGTTCCGGTAGTTTATCAGGAGTGTAAACATCCTTATCCGGAATCAGATAGTAGGTATAAAGGGTTGGCTTCACAACACTCACATATCCGATCACGAACTCATCAGGGTCACTCACGTTGGAAATATTACCTCTCATATCCTCTGGGCTTGGGGCGAAGAGGCTACCTGTAAGAGTTGAGATGGTAAGAAGATTCTGCAGATACTGATATGCGCTTTCTGAAAGGCCGCATACACTAACCGAGAACTTGTCAGCAAATGAAAGCCTCTTGTCGTTTCTAGGAATCTGACAAAGTCTCTGGTTGAGAAGAGCGTCGCTTGACTGATTCTGATAAGTACCAAGACCAAAAAGTTTTGCTGATTCGCTTTTCCAACAAGTGCTGTGAGCGTATTCAGGTTCTCCGTCTTCAACCTGACGGGTCCTCTCATTGAAAATAAGGGTTGCAATGTAGTCTGCCTTGTACTGCCATAGTTCAGTGTAGTCCCACTTGCTATAGGTTGCCCCACCTTCAACAGAAAGATTGACAAACACCGACTTGTTGTCATATGAGTAGTCAACTGAAGTCACCTTCGGAGATTCAACGAATGACTCCCATTCGCTGACGTATTCAAGGTCATGCTTTTCTCCAAGGTTCTTCACCTTGCAGTGAATCCTGTACTGTCTGTCAGATGAAGCATCGGACATATCTATTGTCGCTTTAGTCTCATATTCAAGCTTACTGTGATTAAGGCCCTTAGGGTATTCCACACCTTTATCGTCCTCTATCCAGAGAGCGGCCTTGACTTCAGGATAACGACCCGAATTAGGAAGCATGGAGTTAAGCGGCATTGTAGAGGAGAAAGTAAATGTGCTCAATCCTCCCAGTACAATGTCTCCGTCAATAACAAGACGTATCTCGTTTTCTTCACCCAGATCAGGCGTATATGGGTATATACATGAAACGGCTGCAATTAAAGCCGCGATATATGCTGCAAATCTTTTCATCAGAATCTCACGTTAATGTTAATATACGGAATCTGTGTAGCGAAGACAGACAACATGTGTCCTGTGACTTTGGTTCCGTCATGTGTTGCATAGAACACAGAGTATGCGTTCTTTCTTCCTGTCACGTTGTATACTCCGATAGTGTACGAGAAGTGAGTCAACTTCTTGAGGTAGTGACCTGGCTCGATGTTAAGGGCAAGGTCAAGTCTGAAATAATCAGGAATTCTATGTCCGTTTCTATCCGAGTAGGCAAGGCGGTATCCGCCATTGAAGTAGTAGATACCAACAGGAACTGTAACAGGACGACCGGTAGAGTAGTCCACGTTAGCAGAGATGCTGTACCTGTGTGTAATGGCATAGTTGGCAACCACCTTAAGATCATGCGGCTTGTCATGAGCAGCAGGATACCATGCACCCTTGTTGATTGTCATGACACCTCTGTCTTCCATCTCCTTGAGAAGAGATCTCGAATATGTGTAGGAGATCCAACCGTTGAGTTTTCCGACTGGCTTTCTGACCATGAATTCAACACCGTATGCCTGTCCCTTAGTTGTAATGAGTTCATCAGCGAGATTCTCATTCATAACAAGGTCGGCTCCTGTCTTGTAGTCAAGGTAATTGTAAGTCCTCTTGTAGTATGTCTCTACGCTGAGATCCACAAGGCTCTTTGCAACGGAGAGGTATGCTCCAGCTGCTGCCTGCCATCCTGACTGAGGCTTAAGCTTATCGTCAGAGAGCTTCCATGTGTTCATAGGTGACACACTGGTAGTGTTGGAAATCATATGGATGTACTGGCTCATTGTGTTGAATCCTGCCTTGAGCGAGAAATCAGGTGTGAACGAGTATTTTCCAGAAAGTCTGATATCTGGATTAGCATAGAACTTCGCTGGTCCTGTGTGAAGGAATGAAGACAATCTTGTTCCATAGTCGACAAGCAGTTTGTCCGTCATCTGCCATGAGTCTGATACCCACACAGCAGGTTCGAAGGCAAGCTCGGTTCCTAACGTCTTGTTCTCATGGTTAGATTCATCACCAATTGGTCTGATGTTTCCTCTATCCAGAGCGTATGGAGTAATCTGCGCTCCATAGAAGAGAGTATGCTTTCCGAGTACTGTAGACAACTGGCTCTTGGCAAGAACCTGTCTGATTACTGTCTCAAACTTGTAGGCATCGTATGGGTTGAATGCATCGTCAATGCTCGCTGCATACCAGTCATATCCTCCTGATGTCTCGACTGATGTTCTTGCAGAAAGTCTCTTCTTCCACTTGAGAGCCACATTGACATTCTTGTACCTGAATGTAGTATCACCAGAGAATGAGAATCCGTCAGTTGACCAATAAGCGTTCATCTGAAGAGAGTTGTCGGAAGAAAATCTATGTGTCACTCCGGCACTGATGTCACTGAAGTTTGCCTTACCTCCAGAATGTCCGCTGTCCTGAGGAAGTCTTCCCAGAATCCAGTTAGAGTATGTAGTACGACCACCCAGCACGAATGTAGTTTTGTCCTTTGCTAGAGGTCCCTCTATGTAGGCATGGCTTGTCAGGACTCCGATTCCGGCAGCAGCCTTGATCTTCTGAGGATCACCTGACTTACTCTTTACGTTTAGAACTGATGAGATACGGCCGCCGTACTCTGCCGGAATACTGCTCTTGTACAGTTCCATTTCATCAACAACGTCAGGATCGAAAGCAGAGAACAATCCGAACATATGGTTAGGGTTGTAGATAGCACTTCCGTT
>JAKSJT010000203.1 GCA_024402125.1 Bacteroidales bacterium | reverse complement strand
AACGACATCGAGGCCATGGAATCCTGCGACGGATGCGTTCTTGTTCTTCCTTGCGGACGATCAGCCCACACCGAGGCAGGATGGTTCAGCGGCAAGGGAAAGAAAGTCATTGTCCTTATCCCTGAAAAGCAGGAGGCGGAGCTCATGTACAAGCTCTTTGACGCTGTAGCCTGCTCAGTGGAGGAAGTCATAGATCTTCTCAAATAACTTAGCTCATGAAGTACCTCATCGTATCGGATATCCACGGAAGTCTTCCCCGCCTAAGGTCCGTACTTGACTTTTTTGACAAGGAAGGCTATGACATGCTCCTTCTTCTAGGTGACCTTCTTAACTACGGGCCCAGGAACGGAGTTCCGGATGGTCTTGATGCCATGGGAATCGCAGACTCTCTCAATGCCTACAGTGACAAGATCGTAGCTGTCAGAGGAAACTGCGACTCGGAAGTTGACCAGATGCTTCTTCACTTCCCTATGATGGCTGACTATGCAGTTGTCGTCGTAGAAGGAAAACGAGAGTTCCTAAGTCACGGGCATAAGTTCAATGCTTCTAGCATCCCTTCTGAATCCTACGATGCAATTATAACTGGCCACACCCATCTGTGGATGCTTGATTCAGTGAATGGGAAAACAGTGTGCAACACAGGAAGCATCACATTCCCGAAGGAAGGAAGGCCTGCAACCTTTGCGACAATTGACGAGGACATGACCCTTAGAGTAAGGCTTCTGGATGGCAGTATTATCAAAGAAAACAAATTATAGATATGAGAAATAGATTCATTATCACCCTGGCAGCGGCCCTTGCTGCATCACTAAATGTATTCGCCCAGAGCGACGGACCGTATATCTTCTACAGAGAGGACGGAAAGGCACGAGTTGTCACTGTGGGTAAAGACGGACAAGTAAACGACTCCGTTGTAGACAAGGTAGGAGTAGGAAGCACCTTTACAGTAACTTCACATAGCGGAGAGTACTCCTTCGATGTGACTCTTCACGAGAATGTAAGGCCTGAGTGGAAGCAGAGCCCGGCAGAGAAGACACTTATCATGTCTGACCCTCACGGAAACCTCGAGTGCGTTATCAGCCTTCTTCAGGGTAACGGCGTCATTGACTCTAGCCTCAAGTGGAGCTTCGGACAAAACCGCCTTGTCATTATCGGAGATATCTTTGACAGAGGAAACGATGTAACCCAGATTTTCTGGCTTGTGTATAAGCTTGAGCAGGAGGCACAGAAAGCCGGCGGAAATGTCACATTCCTTTACGGAAACCATGAGCCTATGGTACTTGCAGGTGACCTAAGATACGCAAAGGAGAAGTACACATCCCTTGCTGAGAAGATCGGATCAACTTACCAGGACATGATGGGAAAGGACACTGAGCTTGGTCACTGGCTTGCAACAAGAAACACTATCCAGGTAATAGGAGACGCTCTCTATGTTCACGCAGGACTATCTCAGGACTTCCTTGACAAGAACCTCTCGATTCCAGAGGTGAACGAGATCATTTCAAACAACATCTTCAAGACAAGTGCAGAGAGGAAAGCGACCTCAGAGCTTACATACTTCCTCTTCAAAACCTATGGACCTATCTGGTACAGAGGTCTTGTGTACAGCAAGAAGAAGTACGTTCCAGCTTCAATGGAGACTCTTGATGCTGCCTTAACCAAATACGGAGTCAGCAGAATCTTTGTCGGCCATACCATCTTCAAGAACGTGAAGACATTCTACAGGAAGAAGGTTGTTGATGTCAACGTTGACAACAAGGTGAACATGGCAAAGGGACGAAGCAGAGGTATCCTTCTTCAGAATGGAAAGACCTATGTTGTCGGAGACAAGGGTATCATCAAATCAATCTAATCAACAGAATGTCAATCTATAGAGGCATACAATACGCTTTGGCTGGGAGATTCTCTCAGCCAATTCTTTCATCAAGGCTTTCTTCCCTATCCGAGATTGAAGGAAAACCCATCATCTGTCCCCAGAACCCAAGCAGGCTTGATGCTGTCCTGGGAGGATTTGTTTCAGATGAGACTCAGGGAGAAGACTGCCTAAGGCTCTCAGTTTACACGCCGGACACGGAAGGGATACACCCAGTTCTAGTGTGGATCCATGGAGGAGCGTATCTAACCGGTAGCGGACTTTTTCAGAAATACAGCTGTGAGGATCTGTCTAAAAGAGGCAACATCGTAGTAGTCAGCATTAGCTACAGATTAGGAGCGCTTGGATTCCTGTATGACAAGGAAAAAGGAATCGAGAATCTAGGTCTTCAGGATCAGGTATGTGCACTTCACTGGGTAAAGGAGAACATTGAGCTGTTCGGAGGAGATCCTGAAGATGTAACGCTTATGGGTCAGTCGGCGGGAGCCTACTCCATCCTTAATCACATAGCAACAGTTAAGGAGCCGCTTTTTAAAAAGGCCATACTGTTCAGTTCTCCATTTATAAATGGAAGCAGGAAAATGGTAGGAAACATCTCCCGAAAATTCCTCAAAGTCCTTGGGAAGGACATGATGGAAGCATCAGTCGAAGAGATACTGACTTCTCAAGCCTTTATCGAGAAGTCCAGCTTCGGAATGCCTTTCTCAAGCGTCAATGAGGCTATCCTCTCCCCTAAATCAATAACCCCTTCACTTGAGACCGTGGTCCTATTCTGCCAGAAGCATGATGCAAGACCGTTCTTCCCTGTTAGACCCATTGCCGCGATCCTAACATCCGTTCTATTTCGGAAGCCGATGTTCAGATATGCATCATTTCTAAGAAGCAAAGGAGTAAAAGCCTCAGCCGGAGTCCTTTCATGGAGAGAAGACTCCAAGGCAGGAGCTGTTCACTGCACGGAGCTTCCGCTTCTTTTCGGATCATGGAATGACTGGAAGGACGCTCCATTTATGGAAGGAGTATCCGAGGAGGAATTCCAGCAGAAATCAGATCTTCTTAAGAAGATAGTTATAGATATTGTCAACAATTAGTTATATATTTGAAGACTTAACGGTTAGTTCAACTAGAGCATTATTTCACAAATGGATAGAAGAGATTTTCTTAAGTCATCAGCAATCGGTCTTATGTCAGCAGGACTTATCAGCGTCCCAGGATGCGGACTTATCAGAACAAGAGAGAGATTCGATACAATCATCAAGGGTGGAACAATCTATGACGGTAGCGGCAAGGAAGGCTTTGTCGGCGATGTCGCGTTCAAGGACGGACGTATAGCAGCCATAGGAAAGAACCTTGGTGACAGTGCAGCAAAGATTATTAGCGCAAAGGGGCTTATCGTAAGCCCAGGCTTTATCGATATCCATACTCATACAGACACTAACCTCTTCCAGGCTCCAAAGGGTGACAGCCGTATCTACCAGGGAATCACTTCCGAGGTCGGTGGAAACTGCGGTGGAGCACCATTCGTGTACTCAGACGCAAGATGGGAACAGATCAAGGATACTGAAAGATTCGGGTACAAAGCATGGAGAAACATAGACGGATTCTACGAGGCACTTGAGGCAAACAGGATCGGAATCAACTACTCTTCCCTTGTCGGACACGGTGATGTCAGGGAAGCTGTCGTAGGACCATACAATGTAGGAGCAACTGATGAAGACCTAAGGAAGATGTGCAAGATTCTGGAGGAGCAGCTTGAAATGGGAGCAATAGGTATCTCCTATGGTCTTGAGTACGCCCCAGGATGCTACTGTGACACCCGTGAGATGGTTGAGCTCTGCAAGGTAATCGCAAAGCATGACGCCCTCTACTCCATCCACATGAGAAATGAGGACGACCACGTCCTTGAAGCGATGGATGAGGCGATCAAGGCAGCAAGACTGTCAGGTGCCCGTCTCGAAATCAGCCACCTCAAGGCTCAGAACCCAGCTAACTTTGACAAGATCGACCAGATGCTCCAGAAGGTTGACGATGCCAGAAATGAAGGAATAGACATCGCATTCGACAGATACCCATATACAGCATTCTCAACAGGATTCACATCATTCATTCCTATTGAGCTTCGTGACGGAACAGATGAGGATATCCTGAAGCGTCTGAATGACAAGAAGGCATGCGAGAAGATAAAGAAATACTCATACTCAAGACTCGAAATGTTCGGAGGCGCTCAACAGGTAATCGTAGCCGGCTGCAATGAGCCCTCGAACCAGGCATACGCTGGAAAGAACCTCGCTGAGTGCTGCCAGATTTCCGGAATGGATGAGTGGGAGATGATCCGTCATCTTCTAATCTCCGAGAAGCTAGAAGTCCAGCAGGCAACATTCGCGATGAAGGAGGAGAACCTCCAGAGACTATATGCCCATCCTCTCTCGATGCCAGGATCAGACGGTAGCGTCTACTCCCCAGAGGGAGAATTCGGAAAGGAGCTTCCACACCCCCGTTCATACGGAACATTCCCACGATTCTTCGAGAAGTTCGTCCGTGAAGACAAAATCCTGGATATGGCGACAGCGGTGAGGAAGTGTACCTCACTCCCGGCAGAGAGAGCCAGAATGAAGGATAGAGGTCTTCTTACTCCTGGATACAAGGCTGATGTAACGATTTTCGATGCCAACACCATAGCAGATGTCGCTACATACGCAAAGCCTCACACCTTCGCTCAGGGAATCGAGCATGTGTTTGTCGGTGGTGTTCAGGCAATAGATAACGGAAAACACACAGAATCCCTCGCAGGAGAGATCATCAGAAGAAACATCTAGTACTATTTCGTCAAGGACTTGACGACAATATACTTTTCTATAGCCTTTCCCGATGAGTCCCTGACTTCAAAGCAGTCAGTGCCATCCGGGAGAGGTTTTCTTTCCATAGAAAGGGTCTTGTCAGCCTTTATGGCCTTCTTAGCGGCAGAGAGAGCCTCCTCCCCTGTCCTGTATGAGAAAAGAAGAGCATCCGATCCGGCATACGCCTTATGCCTGTCGGTTTCATCCCTAACTGCCATCTTCGCATCATAGTCCCTGTCCCACTGCCTGTAGTATTCCATCTTCTCGTCCTCAAACAGCGAGAGCTGGTACTGCTTGTCATGGGTAAGCTTTGTCAGGCCGATCCCGACAAGACGGATAGGAGTCTGGCCATCCCAAAGGTCAGGGAGCATACGCCTGCATTCGTTGAGGATAAGGGCCGTTATGTCAGTTGGCTGCTCCATGGTATTCTGCCTCTGCCTTACTTCAAATGAGGACGTCTTAAGCATTAAGGATACGACACTTGCCCTGAAGTCGTCTTTTCTGATTCTATGGGCAACTTCACATGCGACATTGAACATCACCCTGTCCATTGTCTTGGCATCGGTGATATCTTGAGCCAAGGTTCTTTCTACGCTGTAGCTCTTTGCCTCAGACTCTTCAGGATCCACCGGAGTGTTATCAATTCCGTTAGCATTCTCATGAAGGGACTGGGCGAAATTCTGACCAACTAGTCTTGTAAGGGAGCCTATTCCAAGACGGGCAAGCTTTCCGATAGTGTCTATTCCATAGGAAGTGAGCCTTTCTTCGGTTCTTTTCCCGACCCATAGAAGGTCTCTGACCGACAGAGGCCACATCCTTGTCTCAACTTCATCCAGCCATAGGGTATGAACCTTGTTCGGCTTCTCAAAGTCAGATGCCATCTTTGCCAGAAGCTTATTGGAACCGACACCGATATTGACAGTGAATCCAAGCCGGGTTTCAATGTCATCCTTCAGGGTCCTGGCGACCTTTACAGGGTCCTTTCCGTCCAGATAGTCCGTCATATCTAGGAAGCACTCATCTATGGAGAATTTCTGCAGAATCGGAGAATAGGTCCTGCATATCGCCATGAAATTCGCTGAGCACGTTCCATACCACTGCCAGTCACCTCCTACGATAACAAGACTCGGGCACTTTCGAAGAGCCATGGACACCGGTTCGGCCGTATTGATACCGAGTTTTTTTGCGGGTATACTACGGGCTGCGACAATGCTTCTTCTGTCATTCGGGTCACCCGAAACAAC
>JAKSJT010000202.1 GCA_024402125.1 Bacteroidales bacterium | reverse complement strand
TACTAAGCACACACAATATCAGTTTCTACCGCACTCATTTAGTAGTTTTTTTACCGCTAACAAAACTTATCTGCATAAAAAACAACACAAATAGAACAATTTGGGGTGGAAAAACTATTTTTAGAGAAATGGAAATGTTTATATATCTCATTGTAGATTAATTATTTACATAGATTTTCAAACAAATCTAGTGTGTTATTTTTATAGGCGGGAGAAGAGCTACGAAGTAGGAAATTACGGATTTTTGTTGCTTTCGTAAAATATTAATAATCAAGAATATAGTAAAATATGCAATTTTATAAAATCATGTAACCTCAATGTTTTGGGGGACAAAAACAAAGCCTTGTCCCCCCGCTCAAGATGTCGTAGTTTCGTGTAGAATTTAAATTTTATGGAAGAAATTAAGTACTACACAAACGTAAAACTGAAGGCGAACGGAAGCGTTATGCTTCGCACCAGATGGAATCACAAAAAGAATGAAGTCGAGATGGCGCTTGGTGTTTTCGCAGAAGAAAAGAAATGGGATTTCAACAAGCAGTGTGCGAAGACTAATACAACACATCTTGTTAATGGACATCGCACCTCTTCCCGTGAGATCAATCGAAAGATAGTAGAGTATCAAGATTTGATTGAAGAAGTTTTCCTGGAGTATGGACTTCATGGTAAGAACGACTGTCCTACAAATGATGAGTTCAGGCAGGCACTTAGATTCAAGTTATGCCCAGAGGAAGCCGAGGAAGCGAATAAAGCTGCCGAAAAGAGCACTGCAATTATGGATGTCTACGATGAATACTATAAAGAGAAGAGCCATAAATGGGAAAAGCGTACAAGATATCGCTATGAACAGGCAATCACACATGCTTTAACCTGTTCACCTACAATCACCATAGACAAGATGGATAAATACTTCATGATCAATCTCGTCAAGTGGTATATAAAAAATAGATTCTCCAACGATACAACCAACTCGAGGATTGATGCCTTGAAGAGTATCCTAAGATGGGCAGTCAAAAACGGATACAATGTTCATCCTGAGGCACTTAATACAGATACAGAGTTACTTGCTCCACCAAAACGAGTCATCTTCCTTAAATATGAGGAATTAATAGGATTCTTGAATTTCAGGTTCCCAGATAATCAGCAGCATCTAAACAAATACCGTGACATGTTTTGTTTCATGGCATTTACTGGACTGAGATATTCAGATATGATCAGTCTTAAAAAGGTTGACATCCATGATGACGGATGCATTGAATTATACACGGAAAAAACGGACGAACATCTGCTCATTCCACTAACGACAGAAGCTCAAAACATAATTGCAAGATATATCTCAATAGGTCCCGATAGAAAGGAGGTGTTCCCTTATACCTATAATCAGAAACTTAATGAATATATCAAGGATGCAGCCAAGCTTGCAGGCATTAATCGAGAAGTCATTGAAACTCATTATGTCGGAAGAGAGAAAATAGAAACATGCACACCTCTATGTGACACACTCAGTTGTCATGACGCAAGAAGAACATTTGTCTGTTGCAGCTTGAGCCTCAATATTCCTCCGACAACTGTCATGAAGATTACAGGTCACGAAGACTATGACTCAATGAAGCCATATATCAGCGTAACAGATGACTCTGTTAAGATTGAGATGATGAAATGGCAAAGCAATCCGCTCAAGAAACAGATCATTACTTTACTTAGCGACGCAACTCAGGAGCAAGCGGAGGCTATACTAGCTATTCTTCAAGGCAAGTCCTAGTCAAAATGTAAAAGGGAGCGCATCACTGCGATCCCTCGTTCTTATGGTGTGGAGACTTATTCAAAGGTCTCCACTGAAGTTTAATTAAGTGCTGCAAGATATAAAGAATCCTACAAGAATCAAAGAACTTTTCACGATGATAACCACCCCATAAAGGAGTGGCTATCATCAGTCTAGGATCAGATGGAATTATGATCTGCGTACGCTTGTGCGGCGAGTTCTAAGGAGTTCAATCGCCAATTCGGCATCAATGATTAGGGTTCTCTCAAACTGAGAGATTGCGGCATCAATCTTACCTGAACTCTTAATTCTTTGAGCAGTCGGCTTACTGCAATGGAGAAGATCAGCAAGTCCTTGAATTCCGTAAACATACTTTCTCTCAGGTCTGATAAGTTCCTGCTGAATAGCCTGTACTGCGCTGGCCAAAGCAGCCTGAGATGAGAGAAGAGCCTCTAGGTTCTTACGCTCCCTTAATTCTGGTGAAGGTTCAAACATAATAGATGAGTTTGTATGAAAAATGTAACTATATTTACTAAAAATTAAATATCAAGTACTAATATTTAGTACAAATGTAGATAAATATAGGATATCTTCCAAACAATTGAGAGAAAATTTAAAGAAATTCGTACATGTGGTCCAAAATTGCGGCCACCTAACAAAAACAGCAGGACGAATCCTGCTGTTGAACTATCTAAGAGTATATCTTTCCTGAATATTTAAGAGCCTCGTTGCGAGAAATCCTGACACCTATCAGTTTGTCAAACAATGCGGTCTTTTTGAACTCTTCTTCCAATCGATCCGGATGGTGATAAGGTAGCATCTCCACTAAACCAAGCTGCAAAAGTTGCCTTTCAAGAATCCTGCAGCGAATACAACTTGTCAAAGGGTTGTATCGGACACATCCTGCAGGGATAAAATCGCAAGATGCCCACTCTGCAGGAAGGAACTGCTTGTACTCATCCTTATAGAACGTAGCATCGCGGAACTGATCACCATACTTCGATACTGAGATATATAGCAATGCCGATCCCCAGGTCAGCGGAGGCATTTCATCCATTCTGTCAAAGATGCCAATGTTAAAGTCGGTACACATGGCATTCAGCGTCATTAGTAGAAGCTCTCGAGATTTACCTGAGACGGCTTTGCCTGCCTTGGTGATGACCAGTTTCCCGTTATAGCGACGGACAAGCTTAAGATGAGTGAGGACTGCTCTTGCAAGCCTAACGTTGAAGCATTTGTTCTCGCTGTTAAGAGTCTTGTAGTACTCTTCCACATCCCACTCAGGGACGCCGAGCGCATAGAGTTCACGGACAATCGCCGCAGGCATATTGCCAATGCTCGTAAGCTTAAGGCCTCCTGTTTCCTCAAGTATAGCAAGGAGCCTGAGCATCTGGCGTAACAGTGGAACCTCACGATAAACGTCATCGTCCACCTGCTTCAGATAAACAGGAGACAATTCATCTATCCACGGGCGAGTCACCAAAAGGTGAACTTCCATATCTGTGAGGTTGTAAGGAATCATTACCTAATCTTAATCTTTTACAAACTTCCACTCAACATGATAGCCAAGTGCCTTTGCCATCTCTTCGAGACCAGAGAGTCTGGCATCATCTATCTGATACCAACGGTTAAGACTGGATCTGGACATTCCCATTTTCGCTGCAAGCTCAGCAATAGAAATGTTCTCATCTATGAGCAAGTCTACTGCTGGACGCATACGTTTGCTAGGAGTTCTGTTGGGGTTGATTGGGATATTACGATTAACCTCTCTCTTCTTCTGCTCATCCATAATTGTACTAAATAATATTACAAGCTAATTAAAATTCTCTACAAATATTTTGTTGCGTCGCCTTTGAAATAATATATTTGTACGAAATATTCGTACTTGATATTCAAATCGTACAACAAAATATACACTATCAATGCAAAGATAGCAAAATTTTGGTTTTGTACTAAAATAATCGGACAACTGTATAATGATTTCGCAGGCAGACATAGACAGGCTCAAATCATCGGTATCGATCGAGAAGGCTCTCGCCGGACTGGGATGTAACACAGCTCACAAAGGCTATATGTATTTCTCTCCATTCCGTGATGAGTCCACCCCGTCTATGAGCGTTGCCTACAAGAATGGATCATGGCAATGGTACGATCATGGAACTGGTCAGGGAGGAAGCAATATTGAACTGGTGAAAATGGTCAAAGGCTGCGGATTCAGAGAAGCGATCGCATTCCTGTGGGAACTCGATGGCAAATACATTGACCTAAGAGAAGAACAGCCTGTTCAGACACAGCATAAAGAAAAGGAGCGCATCCTTGAAGTGACCAAGACAAGTGGCCGTTTCCAGAATCTCAAGCTTATTGATTATATATCCTCCAGAGGCATCAGCCTCGAACTAGCAGAACGCTATTGCAAGGAACTTACATACAAGAATCATAACAATGGGAAGACCTTCACTGGCGTTGGATTCCCTAACAATGCCGGAGGATGGGTAATCCGCAGCGAAGGATTCAAGGGAACCACCCAATCAGCACTAACAACCATCAACTGCGAAGGTATGCACTCGTCCCTACCGTCCTCTGACAGGGTAATGGTATTCGAGGGATATTTCAATTTCCTCAGCTGGATGGAATTGAACAAGCAGATGACGCCACCATGCGACGTTTGTGTCCTCAATTCCACCACAAATGCCAAGCATGCCACTGAATACATAAGCAAGCATGAATGGGCAGAAGCATATTTGGACAATGACCAGACAGGACGGGAGTGCCTGCAGAAGATCAAGGATCTTAACCCGAACACGCATGTCTGGGACTTCAGTTCCGGATATGCACATCACAACGATATGAACGAGTATCTGCTGGATAAGCAGAAATCCCTGGGAGAAGAACCTCCCAGTCTAACCAATCAACATAAACTATAAAAACTATCACTATGTCAAACAGAATCACACCTGATGACCTACCTTGGGATGAACTCAAGAAATGGGGCATCACTAGGGAGAGAATGGAGAAGACCGGCAACCTTGACCGTCTACTCTATGGCAATTACAGTAAACCTGTACCATTCTTCAGAAATGACAATGGTCAGAAGATCGAAGGAGAAGCAGCCATCCGTTGTTACAAGTCCGGAAACACCTGGAAGATCGACATGCAGACCCGATGCGAAAAGCCAACCATGAAGGATTGGATCGGAGTTTACGGAGTCGCATTAAACGAGGAACAGAAGAAACAGCTTCTGGATACCGGTCATGCCGGAAGTCCTCTTGTATTCAAAGACAAGGACGGTAAGGAGAACTCCGTTTTCGTCAGCCTCAATCCCGAGACCAACCGCGTTGTCACTTTCCCTACCCAGTACGCTACACTCCCAAAGGAAGGTGGCGTGGAAGGAAAGATCGCCGGAGTTGTCATGAACGATGAACAGAAGGCCGCCTATCTCAAGGGAGAGCCTGTACATCTGAAAGATCTTACAAACTCCAAAGGCGAGAAGTTCGAGTCATGTGTTCAGTTCTCCGCCTATGAGAGACGTGCTGTCTACACCACTCCTGAGTGGCTTCGAGAACAGAAGAAGGCTGCCGAGGCACAGGCTCAGAACCAATCCCAGGACAATGCCCAGAAGAAGGAAACCAAGAAGGAGAAGGAGGTCAATCAGCAGAAAGAACAGGCTGAAGAGAAGAAGACTTCCCGTGGAATGAAACACTAGTCGCCATGGAAAGGAAGCCGCGAGGAAAGAACGTCTCTACCATTCTGGCGGAGACGTATGCTGAAATATTCATGGAAAGGTTCAAGAGCATCAATGCTGACAACTGGCAGAAACCATGGATCACTGCTAGCCCTTGTCCTGCCCAGAACATCAGCGGAAACATCTACTCTGGATTCAATCAGTTCTTCCTGTCCATCATTTCTTCGATGAATGGATGGCAGCATCCATTGTTCCTGACTGACAAGCAATGTGATCGTCTTGGTGTGCTCATCAATAAAGGTGAGCATTCCTTTCCGATCGCATGCGTAAAGACATGGTACAAGGATGAAAGCGACCAGAAGCGTCCGAACCTCAAGCCAAAGGCTTATGAGGCTCTTGACGAGGAAGCCAAGAAAGGATATGTCCGTAAAGAATCTCTTCTCTACTACAAGGGATACAACATCTCACAGACCAACTTCAAGGATATACGTCCAGAAAAGATGGCTCAGATTGAGGAAC
>JAKSJT010000201.1 GCA_024402125.1 Bacteroidales bacterium | reverse complement strand
CAACGAATAGGATTGTAGGGATGCCGGTAAGTCAGGTGAAGTCCATCCTTCTCGACAAAGAAGGCAATGCTAGGGGTAAGGGTCTCTATGGCCGAAAATTCACTGCAGATGAAGCCAAAGAACTTGCAGAAGGAAAGCCTGTTCTGCTTCATAACTGCAAGCACAAAGACGGAACGCTTTTCAGCTGCTACGCACAGTTTGATGTCTCGCAGAAGCAGGTAGTCCCCTGCCATCCTGTTATCCTCAAGGTTCAGGTGGAACAGCAAGTTGAGACTAAGGAAGCAGTTAAAGAAACCGCCAAGGACTCTGTCAAGAAGGCTCAGGCCAAACCGAAGAAGCCAAAGGTAGCCGTCGAAGTGAAGACGGTAAGCAAAGGTCCAAAACTATAAGGAAGACGGTCCACTTATGTGGACCTGTAGCCTTCCCTATACACATCATTCTCTTCGAGTATTTGTTGTCGTTTTATATTTGACATCGTGCAAAAAGAAATGCCCTGATCAACGTTATTGATAACAGGGCAATATATTACTAGAATTTATATGTTATACTATTGGGAAATAATAGACCCGCAGCATTTTTCTTTATCTTGAAGCTCACTGAATCTCCTCCTTTCTTTTGCTTTCCAGTTTCCGGATCCACTTTCGGACGGCCAAGAAGAAGATCGACCGTAATCATACTCTGCTCCAGAAGGATATCGAACTGCGATACGATCGGATTTCTGGTATGCTCGATCTTGTTGAACATAAATTGCTCCTGGCCATTCTCTCCCACTCGAGTATCAACCTCAATCCAGAATGTTTCATGATGCTTAGTAAGTAGGCACTGATGTAGTGTCTGCAATCTCCATACAGCAACATCTGCAACTTTTTTGATCACATCTGCGGCAACTCTATCCTCTTCTATCTCAAGCAGATTGTCAGGGTAGTTCATGTTAAGTCGAAGATTTTGAGTATTCGGTGCAGAGCATCTCAATGTATTTCTGTAAGATTTTACACCTCCAGATAGATAACCATACTTATCAACGATATCTGCACCACTCTTCAAATAGCTTATATCCCAATCTGGGACTTTGCAGAACAAGTTTTTCCTAATACTTGGTCGTTGACTTCTGAAGCTCTTCAATTCTATACCTTTATAATCTGGCAAAGGAGAATCATTCATGTCGATACCGAGTAGCGCCTCTACTTGTCGACCGATGGCTGTATCAGCTCTAAGGTCCGTGTCTATCCACTTATTCTGATAGTTCATCAGCAATGCGAGCAACTCCTCTGAAATCATGTCGGCTCCAAGAGACATATCATGAATCAAATCCGCAATTGGATTAACAATTGAAGTTTCACAACACTTCTGAATATCAACCTTCGTAATGTTTATGACATAGAGGAGTTTAGGATTCATGGCGATAATTGCATGAATGTCATCTGCCTCTGTCGTTTCTTTAAGTTTATAGATCCAAAGACGAGGATCTCCATCCTTCGTTTCAGGACGATAAAGAGACGTTTGTGTATCAATATCTTTGAAACTGCTAAGGATGTGAGTTGGTATAGTGACCTTGTAATCCTGACCCTTCAGCTGACAAGCATAATCATGGACCCCATTCTCCTTAAAATAGGTTCTCATTGGAGTTGTCGCATCAAGAATGGACTTCTTAAGGCCTGTTGCCGTAATCTGTACCTGAGTAAACTTAATATTATGGTTCACCAGATACTCCATGTTCCGCTTTTCAAATGCGGTAAATGGTCTCATGTGAATCATAATCAATCTACTTTTTGAGTTTAATTGCTTCAAGAATTGTGTTTCCTATTGCTCTGGCCATTAGTGGAGGGACAGCATTACCGACCAGTGTGTACTGCGGAATCTCTTGCTGTCGTTTGTTTCCACCAGTCTGCCTCTTTCCCTGAAATACGAAGGTATCATCGAATGACTGTAATCTAGCCATCTCACGAACCGTTGTTGGACGATATGCTGCATAATGGATGAAGTCATCGGGCATAGTACATACCGTAGGGCTTTGGCCTTCTGGATCCAGAACCACATAATTTCGTTTCTTTGAATCAAGGCCCTTTGCCGTCAGCTCAGCTTTTGCTTCATCATAATCACCATGTTTGGCAATAATAGACAAGCGCTCCTTTACAGTCGAGTTTTGATCGCTGGTTTGATGATTAAAGAGTTCCATGAACTGATATCGCTCAGGATGATTAAGATCGTCCATGGTTCTTACATAGAATGGATCGATATCGAACTGAAAACGGTGAGCTAGCCTTCCTTCTTTTGACCATTCAGAGAATAATTTACCTTCATTTGTAGGCAATCCTTGTACAGCCCTCCTTGTAAGAGCTTTTTCGTATTTCTTTATTGGCTTAACTTTCTTGTATTTGTCAACGGTTTCCCCGTTGCCAATCATATCAAGGTCCCAAAGTGCTTCATATACTTTGACCTTTTCATCGGAAGGTACGGTAAATGGTATCTCTTTAATTTGTTTTTGGTCGTGTCTGCAGCCAATGAAAAGGACTCTCTCGCGATTCTGAGCGACTCCATAGTTGGAACTTAATACCACTATTGGCTCATCTATGTTGTAGAGGCGAATTTTTGTCATCATTGCTTCAAACTGCGTTTTCGCGGTATCGTTAGCAAGATGATCATACACATAATCCACAATTTCGTCTACAGTCATTGTGAGGATATCCAAACTTTCAACAAGTATGTCGGCCCTCTCCTGACATCCATATTGGTGGGCGATGGATTCAAGAGATTTTATAGTCTTCTCTAGAATCTCTGCGTCAGAGATTGTCTCTATTATCGAATTGAAAGCATCGACAAAAGAATCGTTGTCAATATGTGCGCTGGTTTTGAGTTGGATTACCTCCTTTCTTATAGCTGCCCTTTTCTTCTTCATGCAGAGAAGAAGAAGTCCATGTCTTACTGTAGCCACGTCAGCATCACTCTTTGACACATCATATGGAATTGTTCTTGTCAAATCATGAACTTGCTGGTTCAAACTGTCGAACAATGAGTTTTCAAATGCTTCAGGGTCCTTACTTGTCAAAGCATGTAGCTGGTCATTTATTACCGAAAACAAAGTTGGGGACACACTGCCTTTGAATACGGAATCAAGAAAGCTGTATAACTGATCCATCTTCGTTTCATCGACAATAGACCTGATTTCATGAAGAATTCTCTCCTTAATTCGCCCTCCATCCTTGGTGAGAATGCCTTTTACATTCTCCATTACGAAATATTTTGGACGAAGCGCCTTTATGACCTTAAGATAATGTTCGAATAGATCATCTCTCTTGTCGAGCTTCTTTCTTCTTCCAGCAAGGCTAAATGATTGGCAAGAAGGACCGCCAGTAACGACATCAATTTTTTTGTCGCCAATCTTTGCTAGAAGATTTGGCAAAAAAGAATCTTCCATAATATCCTGACACAGAAACTCTGTATCAAGGCCTAGCATCTTGTTATACCTGACCCTATGCGTAAGTTCACAATTCTCGTTAATGTCGCTCGCGAGAACGAAGTCATAATACTTGTCGTCAGTATACGACTGCATGAAACCTTCGCTAATTCCTCCAGCTCCGGCAAAAAGGTCAAGAAACGTTACCGCTTTTCTATTATGTAAAAACTCTTTTTTCTGTGCCATATTTAATTAAGAGATAGACAAATTAGATTCTATCAATCTTCAAATTTATGAAATACTTTTCAATATTTGATAAACCGGGTAGATTTTTATCCAAAAACAGCCCCAGGATACCTTACATGGCAAAAATATACCCCTCTGATGTGCCACTTTTCAAGGTCTCGACCCTCGAGGCCTTGAAATGGTTTAGAACTCCAGCATCACAGCTTTGAGAATAGAAGGATATCCTGTAATTTTGAAATAAATAAACAGAAAGCGCATGAAGCTGAACAACATAAACATCAAAGACATTGATGTATACTTCAATTTTACATCAGACACCCCAGGCTACTGGGACGGATTTTGGGAAAGGTGTCAGGGAATAGGACGAGGAGGATCTGATCCAGACTCTCATAGTCCTATGTTGATGACGTATCAAAAGCTTCTTTGGGAGAGCAAACCACTTCCGAACGGAGAAAGAATGGTATTCACACCCAAGAGCCACTATCTCGTGTGGAAGGATTTCTGGTTCAGTAACGACTCAATCATCGTAAGTTTTAGGCATGAAAACAACCTGGCATTCGTCAAGAAGCTCATGGAGGCTTTGCCGGACTACAAGGCATGGACAGTCGACTATCTTAACAACGCCAGCAGTATCGGTGGCGAGATGATCTTCCCTGCAGTCAAGAATAGCATCAACCAGCGCAGGGGATGCAGCCATTACATTAAGGATAGATGGGACTTGACCATGGAATGCATCCGAAGACATTACACCGGCGAGAAACATCCTCTTGAGAAGTGCTTCAATGCTCCTGTGACGAAGGATTTCTTTGACCTATTCTTAGACTTCAAGGGTTTCGTCGACTTTTTCTTCTTTCAGGACTGTGTAAGCGAAGACTACAGCAAGGTTCATCTCTGGTATGACACAGAGTTCTTCGTCAAGAATCCAATCCCAACCGAAGTTGGACCATACCTTGAGTTTATTCGCAAGGAACTCGAATTCGAGGAGAAGAGGAATCGCAGAATAGCTGAATACATCAAAGGCTTGTAAATCTTCATAACTGTTTCAAAAACAGCGTCAGACAAACACCTTTGAATATATTTTTGAGTCAGGTAGTTGGAGTCATTCTCTAACTACCTGCTTTTCAATGCAGAGACCAAGAAACATTCACATTTCATCAAACCACGATATTTATCGTTCGAAAAATTATGAATGAAGGGGTAGCGCGCTACCCCACTGAATCTCTTCTCCGCAATATGCTTGTAAGCCTCAAGATTGTACTTCAGGTATAACTGCCATAGAATCTCGTCATCTTCCCGCAACTGCAGAGTATCAGGATCTACGTGGTAGTAAGCTCTAACAGCATTGCCGCCACCGATGCAGCATCCTATTGCTTTGAGTGCAGCCATAAGAAGTAATTCAGCATGGTCGAACTGTTCGTCCGGATTTGGGATCTCCACCGATACAGTGAGATCACCTTCTTTGATTGATAATGTCATAAGTGATTTTGTTATTGGTTTACGACCTAATATACACAGATTATCAATCTGCCCTTGACCTACTCAAACGGATCGACCTCGTACTCGAGCTGTATTTCATCCTCTACATCCTGCGTCTTCGCAAATTCCGACTCAATAATCTCGTGAACCTCCTGCTGGATTTTCTCGAAGTTCTCCTGCATGACCTGCTCGATGTCGGCATTGCCGAAGTCGGTCATCTGAGGAATCGCTGTCCACTTCTCACACTTCTTAGAGAGCTTGCGCTCGTCACGCTGAATCTCCCCGTAGAAGAATTTCTCATCTATGGTCTCTCCATTTCCGTCGGCCACCTTGCCGAAGAACGTACCTCTGGAGAGAGTCTCAACCGTACTGATAGGACGGACGCCCTCCCGCTGACATGAAGTGTTCACGGAGTCTGAATCCAAGCTCTGCGTCTCGCTCTGTCGCTTACGGAAGATCTTGCCGAAACTGCGGGACATGTCCTCAGCGGTTTTTCCGTTGACCTGTCCGCAGAACACGTTGCCCACGGTGTTAAATATAACATCAGAGTCCTTGTCTCCGTAGTCACGGCGCAACTGGCTCTTGTCCTGGCATCCCAGAACGATAGCTACCTTGTTGGATCTTGCTGTGGCAATCAGGTTGTCCAGACCCTTGAGGTAGATTGTAGGAAGCTCGTCCAGGAGTACACCGCATTTGAGTCTCCCCTGCTTGTTTATGGACTTGAACATGCGTGATGTGAGCAGAGCCAGAGTCGTTCCATAGATCGTCTGCCTGTCTGGGTCATTGGCCACGCAGAGGATGATAGGATGCTCCGGATCATTGATGTTAAGCGAAAAATCGTTGCCGGTCAGCACCCAGTACAGTCTCTTGGATATGAA
>JAKSJT010000200.1 GCA_024402125.1 Bacteroidales bacterium | reverse complement strand
AGCAGCTCTCGTGTCAGTTGACGTGGCTCCTGAAAACATACAGAAGGTCGAGCTTTTGGGAGTCAGTGAAAAGGGATATGTATTTACTGAACTCAATAAGCATGGTGAAGTAGAACCTACGACATATGAGCCTGTAGATATCTCGAAGTATACAGAAGAGCAACTTAGAAATAACCAGTACGGTACATCATTGGAACTCTTTTCGATGGATCCGAAGGATTACGCGACTGGATACTTGAAGTCATTCAATGCATTGACATTCGGACAGCTCCAGGCAATCAGGGTTACATGGGAGGAACAAGGTACAGGCGTTCTTCACGTTGCGACATACAGAGTTCCTGAGGATAACCTCAGAAACCTTAAGAGTGCTAACAAATATATCTGGAATATCGAGTTGAGACGAGGAACACTTGCTATTATCCGAACAGAAATCGCGGATTGGATTGTCCTTGATTCAGAACTTGAGTACCACACAGACGGAACAATCATTAACTAACTATTGGGGTTTGAAACATATTAATTACATATCAGCATTTGCTCTTGTAGGCCTTCTTCTCTCTGGATGTACAGTTGAGAAGATCGACGAAATTGTCTCTGACTCTGAGATTATTTCGGGAGAGAACGTCCAGTTCACAACTTTGCTTCCTGAAATTGATACGAAGAGTGCAAAAGACGATTGGACAAGCAATGTATCAAAGTATAGGCCATCAACTCTTAGCTACAACTACACTGTCTCTATGTATAAGGAAGGTGTAGCTGAAGCTATTGGCGCATATGATTATAGACCTGATTTGGCTACAACTTCTTTTGAAGAGGGAGAGTCAGTCGTGCCTTCTGATTATGACGGAACACTTAGACCAACTTCTGTCGGTAAGCTCCTCTGGGAAGACAATGTCAACAAGTATGGCTTTAGAGCTGTCGCTAATCAGAATGAACTCCTTTCTGATCAGAGTTCTTCTGAAAAGTGGTTTAATATGGACTATATTGAGGGCCATTCATATGTCCCTGTCTGGACTGGAACAGATGAGTCTGGCGAAGGGTCAGATCCTGATGTCATGCAGTACATGACCAGCAAGGAATGGTATAATGCAAATAAGGATTATTATCAGGGGAATGGTATTATGGTCAGTAGCGCTAGCCAGTACAAGAAGATTCCTCTGTACATGAAGCATAAGAGATCATGGATCACAATTATCCTGAAGGCAGGTGAAGGTGTGAGCCGAGATGCTTTGAAGTATTCAACTTCTTCGGAGAATATCCGCCTTTCACTATACAGCTATGCTCCGGGCTCATCAACTCCTTTTGAAGTCAATCTCCCATTGTCAAAGGAGACTTTCATCAATTACCAGAAGGATAAGAATGGAGCCGCTCAGAACGATGTCTCCACTACAAGGTATGATGCAATTGTTGAGCCTCACAATTATGCGCTCAAAAAGGATGATGAAGTAATTTCTACAATTGTCCTTTCTGATCAGAAGTTCTCTTTCTACGCATCAAATGATTCAAGATATGTCAATGGTACAGAAGAAGAAAAGGCAATTGCTGACCAGGCATATAACCTATCAGAGGGAAAGCATTTGACAATTACAGCGACTCTTTCTAGAGATAGCCGCAAGATCCTTATCACTGCATGGGTTGAAGACTGGACAGACAATGTTACTTCTACTATCTGCGACGATTACGGTCAGAACGGAGACCCAATCGTAATCAAGAACCGTAAGGAACTCATTCAGTTCCTTAACGATCCAAAGAGAAACAAGCAGGGAAATGTAGCTATTATTCAGCCAGGTGAACTGGACCTTGAAAAGGATATTGACGGTAACCCTTCACCATGGGATACTCCATATCCTCTTAATGCTACCCTTAACCTTGCATGCTGTAAGATTTCAACAGCACATCAGATATTCTCGGACCTTGCCTCAACCTCATCTTTGGTAAATGGAGTAATTGAGGTTGTGGATGGTGCTGAGGTACCATATGTGCTTGCAGAGACCAATAACGGTACTATCGAAAGAGTGGATGTCCAGGTAAGCGGAGAACTCTCAACAGCCAGAGCAACGGTCGCTGGCCTTGTTGGAACTAATAGAGGAACTATCTATCAGTGTACCTCTACTCTTCCTGTATACGGACCTGATAGTGACGGACAGACATATGTAGGCGGCATTGCAGCGATTAACGAGTCACTCCAGTCATCTTTGGCTGCCGTCATTGATGAGTGCTTTGTGAATGCATCCGTTAACGGTGGAGAGAATGTCAAGGGTGGTGGTATTGTAGGATATGCAACAGGTCGAGTTACAAACAACACCTTCGAGTATGGTATGACAGTAAGTCAGTCTGCTGTGGCGTTCAAGAACATCTTTGCACAGGCAGGTGGAACTCAGCTTGTGGCTTCGAATAACGGATGGCCTACAGTTGTTGAGAATCCTATCTCCGAGTCAGAACCTTCATCAAATGAGAATAGATATGCCGGAGTTAGATATAGAGGTGTGATTGACTGTCAGAAAGACCTTCATACAGTGATGATTGATGCAACATTGAATGACAGGTCAAACACATTCCGTATCGCAAACAGTTTTACAGTCCTCAGCTCAAATGATCCAGAGACGGATTGGTTCCATGGTACAGTGGCTCCTGATAATCTGAGCCCAAGCCAGAACAACGTTTCATTCTCTATCGAAGGAAATGGTAAGACAATCTACCTGGATGGAGACAAGGTTGTCAAGACTACAGACGGAACGGGTCTGGATAACGGTGAAATAACGACATACACGACAGCGCCTATGCTGTTCAACTATGTGTTCGGAAAGATTTCTAACCTTACTGTTTATCTCAAGAAGCCTATTGTTGCATCTCCTAGTCTGGAAAATGGTGCATACAATGCATCGGATGCGATTGCATCACTTGCATATGCGGTATATGGTCCGGATGCCAGACTATCCAACATCAATGTGAAGTCTGATTCGGATACATTCGTGCAGTCATCTACTCCTGCCGGTCTTGTTGTATGGGCTTGGGGAGGTTCAACGTTGATTGACTGTAAAGTAAAGGTCAATGTCCGTATGTGGCTTCCAAAGTCAATGGGTCAGGACTCTAAGCACTATGCTGGTGGAATAGTAGCCTGTGCAGCTAGATCAACTATTACAAGATGCAGCTATCTAGGAAACTCTGAGGACAGTGTAACTGGTTCAGAGTATTCAAGCTCAGCCAATTCATCTCAGAATTATTTCTACGGAGGTATTGTCGGTGGAACTTCAATAAAGAATACAGAGGAACCTCTTCTTCAGATTACCGACTGCGTGAGCTGGTTCCTGGCTCAGCGTGATAATGGTGAAGGATCGAACAGAAGCTCTAGAGGAAGTATTATTGCATATACAGCATACGCAACTACAGGAGCGTCAAGTTCGGTTGCCAACGGAATGAACCTGGAGCATCCAAGCGAAGGTAACTGGTGGCCTGAGAGTACTGTCGGTGCTCATACATGGGCAAACGGTCTTTCTGAAGAAAAGGTGATCGGTAAGAAGAATGTTGTTAGACCAGAATATGAGACAAATTTCTAGTATGGTAAGATACGATAAATATATACTTGCAGCCATGCTCTCTGTACTCTGCACTGCAGCCTGTACCGAAAACGGTATGGACACTGAGGTGGCTCTGTCGCAGGAGAATGTGATTAAGGTAGGCGGCATAGATGCTGAGTCTTTGGGAATATCGTCAAGTGTGACAAAGGCTGAGACATATGATGCTGAGTCTGTCGATTGGTTGCTTCCTTCTCTTAAGAGCGGTCTGGATATCACTTTCGGTAAAACTGGTGCACCGGAGTCAGAGCGTGTCGCTATCCTCTCACTCGTGACTGAGTCTGATGGGTCTGTCAAGAGAGATCCTGACAGTGGTTTCGCTGAGTATACATTCCTGTATCGTGAGAGTGATGGATCTGCTTCAACTCCAGCCAAGTGGGTAGGAAACGGCAACCATTACTTCAGAGGAGTCAATGTTCCTGAAAGAATCAGATTCTCTTCCAGCATCAATGAACTGTCTCAGGATAGAGTAGTGGATGAAAAGCAGGTGGCAAAGGTTGATGCCTTTACAACAAACCAGAGTAAAGAGGATACTTCTTCCGAGGAGAATTCTTACGGAAACTACACACTTCTTACTCATTACCTCAGTATGCCTGCAAACACAAACATAGCTGCAACTGTAGGTAGAGTAAAGCTGCCGTTCAGCCACCGCCTTTCACGCGTGATAGCATACATCCTGATTGATCCGAGTCTTGACACTCAGATCAAGGGATACAAGAAGGATGGTGCAGGAAATGCGGTGGATTATGAAGATCCTGCAACCAGCTCGATCAAGTTCTGCAATGTTGACGTTCTTGCTGGAGTTCATGATGTGTACAATGCCAGCACAAAGCTTCATACTTTGACTCCTGAGTGGGCAGAGGGTGTCAGAAAGGTTATCCCTCATTACATGGGAGAAGAATCGCAGATTATCATCTTCGAGAAAAAGAAGCAGCTTATTCATGAGGGCAGCGAGCTTTTCGAGTCAATCTGCAGTCTCTACGATAATGCTATAGCTTCAGGAAAGACAGTCGAGCAGGCTCAGGAAGCTTGTGGAGGATACACAAAGTTTGTCTATAATGCAGCTCCTGTCTATGACCTGGTAGTGCGTCCTACATACACATCCTATGAGACAGTGATGTATGATGAATACGGTTATGCAAATGAGACAACACGCCGTCAAATCGCAGCAAAGAAGAACGTTATCGATTTCGAGATCGGTCTTGAGAATGGTCTTACATATGACAGGCACTTTGAGTTTGACCTTGATGCCAACTATATGACAAAGGTATATCTTAGAGTGACTGCAGAGGGTATTGACTACAATGAGTCCGGCTCTTCAATTTGGATGGAGCAGAGACACACTGATGACTACTACGGAGTCAATAACCAGAACGGAAACACTATGTCTCTTGCCGGGACAAGCTGGCAGAGAGCATACCGAAGCTACACCTTCTCTGGAAAGGATAGTATTACTGATGGTCACCAGTATAACACAGACACAGAAGATGTGGGACAGTATGTCGGTGTCAATGAGTGGATAAAGGCATTCTCACAGGCATACGAAGGTGGCAAGCATCATGGAGACTACTTCATTTTGGATAGTGATGTGACTATTGACGCTACGATGCTTCCTGATGACTTCGTCTTTACAGGACATATTGACGCATTCAGTCCAAAGGATAGAAAGGCTCATACAATTACTTTGACAAACCTTGGTACTCCATGGACAGAGTATGTTGAGACTGTGGATTACTCAGTCACTCCTCTCTACTCCAGTCAGTCCGGAGCGGTATTCTCCCTTCCTGAACTCTATACAATGACTAAGGCAGCAGAATACTATTCTGAATCAGATCTTACAGAGATTGATGGCAAGACATACGTTACCTCAACACTAGGTCCGGATCAGGATGTCTGCTAT
Source organism: Bacteroidales bacterium (assembly GCA_024402125.1). Lineage (GTDB taxonomy): Bacteria > Bacteroidota > Bacteroidia > Bacteroidales > UBA932 > Cryptobacteroides. The sequence goes on along the minus strand of JAKSJT010000200.1, from coordinate 537 downwards.
ACTCAGGATGAGATTGATGCGGCTGAGGAGGGAGATGATGCATTTGGAAAGACAACAGATGACGTGAAGACCCCGGCTCATTCAGTGGTGACTCCTGAAAGTGTTCAGGCAAATGTCGGAGATGTTAAGTCAGAAGCGGAATATTCTCTTGCCGAAGGCCTTTCTGTCCAGAGTGTATCTGAAGGCACTTACTATACTAAGGATGCCCAGAATAAATACAGCGTTTATATTCTTCCAACCCTTTACAAGGCTGTGGATCATGTCAGTGGAAATTCTCTTTTTGCAGGTCTTGATGGCGTATATACAACAAGACAGGAAAAGGAACAGGCTTTAGGAAACCCTATCTATGGCGTTAGTTGGGAATGGGAAGCAAACGTTCACCGTAGCGAGAAAGGTTATTGGTTACCTTATAAGGACAGCGACACAAATACAGGCTGGAGAGCCGAGGCTCTTAACTTGATTGTGATGGGAGCAGACTTGTTCGCCCCAGGTGCAGTCATTACAGGTAACGTTCAGAACTGTAAAGACGGTCTTGAT
>JAKSJT010000020.1 GCA_024402125.1 Bacteroidales bacterium | reverse complement strand
GTACCACTATTTAGTTAAGTAATTCTAAATCAATGGTTAATATTTCCTGCATCGGTAAGTAGTTGATTATCAATATCTTACTATAAATATCGGTATATTACTATCCAACAGCACCTTAGATACTCGGAGTGTTTAACCGTTAATGTTACATTTCGATGCTTTACGTGCGATTTTACATAGGATTTGTACCGCATTTGTACCTTTGCGGTACATTTGCTATATTTGTACAGTACATTGCGCCGAGGTTCTCAACTGATTGAACAACAGTGAACAACCTTGAACAAAGATGAACAACATAAATCGTACGGGAAGCCTAAGTAAGCCGTTATGGAAGAAAAGACTACTTTCCGAAAAATTTGTCAGCACTGCGGACGTGAGTTCACAGCTTACACCTCAGTGACTGCCTATTGCTCCACTCGCTGCGCCAAGCTTGCAGACAAACTCAAGAAGCGCAACGAAAGGCTGAGAGAAACTCAGGCAGATGTTCTCGAGATGCAAAGGCTTGCCTTGCTCGACAAGAACTACCTCACGCTCTCTGATGCCGCTCGCCTGCTCCAGGTATCTCGCAACACACTCTACCGGATTATCCGAGACAACAAAGTCCCATTGCTTCGCTTCACGGATCGCACGGTCAGAATCTCAAGAGAAGAACTGGAACGAGTCTCAGAGAACAGACGCACCCTCATCGCAAACTCAGTCCGCCAGCAGGCAAATGATCTGGGCAACTGGATGACAAGGGAACAAGTCATGGAGACCTACAACGTGACCTACAGTTGGTTCTACTCCGTTCTCAAGAAAAGAGGTATCAAAACCCACATGATTGGAACGCTCGGTTTCTACGACAAAGAAGAGATGCACAAAGCATTCGCCAACCAGGAGTATCAGACCATCACCGAATGGTACACCTATGACGAACTTCGCGCACAGACCGGGATGAGTACGGAATCCATCTGCGACTACTGCAAGTCACACAAGATTCCACGCAAGAAGACCAACGGCCTAACCTACATCTCGAAAGAGCACTGGGATGAAGCCAGAGGTGCCAACCTCTCCCCTGACGAGTATTACACCATCAATCAGTTGATGGAGAAATACAAGATCAGTCGCAACCAGCTCTTCTGTGTTCTCCAGCAGAAAAAGGTTTCTCGTATCAAGCGTGGCGTATTTGTTTACTTTGCCAAGGAAGACGCCGATGCAGCATTGTCATACAGATTAGAAAAGATATAAATATATGAGTGCAACAAAAGTTACTCTCCGAAAGAGACTCTATCCAAGCGGCAAGACAGCCCTCTATCTCGATTTCTACCCCGAGATCAGGAACCCTCATACCAACAAGATGACCCGCCGCGAGTATCTCGGCATTTACATCATCACTAATCCACAAACACCAACCGAACGCAAACTCAACAAGGCGAAGATGGCTCAGGCTGAAGCTATCCGTGCCCAGAGAGAACTCGCCATCATTAACGAGCAGTTTGGATTTCTGGACAAGACGAAAGCCAAGATGGATGCCCTCGATTACTTCTACTCCATCCTCCGCAGCCATCATGAGAAATGGGCCATCGTTTACGAACACTTCAAGATCTACGCACAAGGCAAGTGCCGCTTTGAAGACCTTGATGTCGATTTCTGCAATGGTTTCCGTGAATACCTCTCTACAGCCAAACGCATTAAGAGTGACCATCTCAAACTGAGTCAGAACTCTGCTGCAAGTTATTGGAGCACATTCCGAGCCTTTCTGTTACAGGCATATAAGGAAGGTTACCTGAAGGAGAACCTTAATGACAAGCTGGAGAAACTTGAGACCAAAGAGACACGCCGCCAGTACCTCACACTTGATGAAGTGCGCAAACTTGCCAACACTCCATGCAAATTCCCGGTACTCAAGCAGGCTTCCCTCTTTAGCTGTCTCACAGGACTTCGTATCAGCGATATCCTTGCACTTGAGTGGGAGAACTTCCAAGAGTATCCCGGCGGTGGATGGTGCTTCAACATCAGCACCGAGAAGACCGATTCCGAGACTCTCAACCCAATCAGTGACGAAGCATTTCAGCTTTGCGGAGAACCTGGCAAGGGCAAAGTCTTCAAAGGACTCACCAGGCAGATGGTCAACGGCCACCTCAAGGAATGGATCAGCGCAGCCGGAATCACCAAGTACATCACCTTCCACTGCTTCCGTCACACCTACGCTACCCTGCTCATCGCTGGCGGCACCGACATCTACACCGTATCCAAGATGCTCACGCATAAGAACGTTGCCACCACTCAGATCTATGCCGACCTGGTGAGCGAGAAGAAGAGGAACGCAGCCAGTGTCATTAAGATTACCGACAATCCATCGCCAAAAGACGAGAAATAGAAAAAAATCGTATTGTACTACAATTGTAGTATAAGAACGAAATAACAACATAGATAGATATTTGCCCACGATAACAGTCGTGGGCTTTCTTTGTAATATAAGGCGCCAAAAGAAAGAACGACTCGCGACATAAAACAGATTTTTTATGTCGGAATACAAATTTGAAGATCTGCCTGGTGTTGTAGCAACGCTGGTAGAAGAAATTAAAGGACTGAGGCTTGCTATGGATAAGCATTTCTCAGCAGACGCAGTACAACCCAAAGACTCGTGGATGACCATGACGGAATTCCGTGAGTTCCACCCCGAGCATCCTGCCGCCCCTACGGTATATGGCTGGATTCGCCGAGGACTCTTACCTCATTATAAGAAGGGCAAGAAATTGTTCTTCAAACGCAGCGAGATAGAGGCCTGGCTGAATGATGCACGCCAGCTTACCGATGCTGAGTACGAGCAGGAAGCAGTAGATTACATTAACAATAAAAGGACAAGGCGATGAGTAAACCAATGAAAGTTGGAGATATCATGCTCCTTATGGCCGCCGATCCGAAAGATGAATTCGGCCAGTGCCTTCGCAAATGTCCTTTCATTCAGGAAAAGCTGATGTCGCTTGGACTCATGAGTTTCGATGACCTTTCCGAGGAAGAATCAGATCGCCTCATCGAATGGTACTACGAAACCCACAAAGAAGAGATTCAAGCTATGATCGCCAGAGAGTCTTCCGGTAATAACCAAAAGCAGTAGTAGTTATGGAAAAGGTTATCAATCGTGAGACAGTACTGAGAAAGACGAACTGGGGCGTAGACATCTACGCACACGTCCTGCGCAAGTTCTACCCAGGCGAACTTGTAATGAAAATCTCCGGCAGGGATTGCGGCATCGTCCGCAACCCGTTCGCCGGGGGCGTTCAGACACTTCATATCTGGTTCGAGAAGAACGACCCTAACGTCAAGCTCTGTGATGAAACAGCGCACCACAAGGATCAGTTTGGAGCCATACCAGATGGAGACGCACTCGATTTCGCCGAGATGTACTATCATCAGTCCGGTCAAGAGCTACTGGAAACACTCAACAGAGAAATGTACCTGCGCCTTGACATAGACTCCGCACAATACCCCAATGCGTCGCACGGTTTCGTAGAAAGAGGCCCGAAAGTATCATTCTTCAAGGCACCTGTCACGAATACCCGTCCGCTCAGGAGTTTCACCATAAGCGAAATCTACAACTACATTGCAGGTCCATACTATAAGGAAGAAACCGAGCAACTCAGGTCAATCCCAGACAAGAAGAAAGCTCGAGTGTTCAAGGCGGCCAATTTCGACTACGTAACCTTCTGTGGAGAATTCGAGACCAGAAGCAACGACACGGTCAAGACGGTTTCAAACCTTCTCTGCGTGGATTTTGACCACGTTCCTGATGTGGAAGGTCTGTTCAACCTCCTGCTAACAGATCAATGCTTCGAGACGGTTCTTCTGTTTCGCAGTCCATCCGGAGACGGACTCAAGTGGATAATCGAGATCAACAGAGGTTCCCTTGCGCACGACAAATTCTTCCTCGCAGTGGACAACTACATTCAGAAAACCTACGGGCTACAGGTAGATAAGTCAGGAAAGGACATTTCCAGAGCATGCTTCATCTGCCATGACCCACAGGCCTACATCAACCCCAATTATCGATAAACAGCCTATGGCCAATAAGAATTTCAATCCGGAAGAATGGCTCCCTACAGCGGAGCCAGCTTCCACTCGCACATTCAACTCAGCGCCGTTAGATTCCAACTCAGACGACATTGAGGTAATTACCCAGCGCATAGAGTCTGGCCACGTGGACATCACCGCAGGCTATGACAACTGGCGTGACCTTGGCTTCGCCCTTGCTGACGGCCTGGGCGAGAATGGTCGTGACTATTTCCACCGCATCAGCAGATTCAATCCAGATTACAATGAGCAGGAATGTGACAAGCAGTTTGACAAGTGCCTACGCGCACACGGCACAGGCGTATCCATCCGCACCTTCTTCCAGAAGGCGAAGGACAACGGAATCAGCCTTTCTACCGATAACACTCGCAAATCTGCAAAATCTGCAATGTTGGCAATATCTGCACCCAGCCGAAGTGCAGATTTCGGTCCGGGTAAATCTGCAGAATTCATAAATGCAGAAAATGCAGATTCCGCCGATATTGCAGATATCCCCGAGCCTGAGCCCCTCCCTACCTTCTCACAGAACGTCAAGGATCTGCTCCCTGATTTCCTGAAGAGAGTTGCAGATATCGCTAACTCAGAAGCAGATGCAGATATTCTCATTCTTGGCGCTCTGACGGTTATTTCAGCCTGTATGCCGCACATCTACGGCGTATATGACAAACGTATCGTCTATCCCAATCTGTTCCTCTTCGTGACCGCGAAGGCCTCTTCCGGCAAAGGCCGTCTCACACTCTGCCGTTACCTTGTAGAACCCATTCATGACCGTCTCCGCGAAATCAACGAGGCAGAAATGATGGACTACAAACAGAGACTCGCCGAGTACAATGCAGCCGGAAAGAAGAAGGTCAACATGGAGAAACCCGAGGAACCGCCTATGAGGATGCTTTTCATCCCGGCCAACAGCAGCGCGACCGCCGTCTATCAAGTTCTCAACGACAATGATGGTGAAGGTCTGATGTTCGAGACAGAGGGTGACACACTCGCCAATACCTTCGGTTCGGATTACGGAAACTTCTCAGATGGATTCCGCAAGGCATTTCACCACGAGACGATCTCCTATATCCGTCGCAAGGATAGAGAGTATGTCAATATCAAGCATCCGAAGCTCTCTACCCTGCTCACCGGCACGCCTCGCCAGATTCTCAACCTTATATCTGATGCCGAAAACGGTCTGTTCAGCCGATTCGCGTTCTACTTCCTTGACACAAGAATGGTCTGGAACAACGTCTTCGACAACAACAACGACCAGACTCTCGATGAGTACTTCCAGGATCTTGGCAAAGAATACCAGCAGTTCCACTCCATATTGAAGGAGAACAAAGACCTCAAGTTCCGCTTCACAATCGAGCAGGAAGAAGATTTCAATGCCACCTTCGGCCAATACCAGGAAGAGTCTGTAAACAACTACGGAGACGAATTCGTTGCCTCTGTCCGAAGGCTCGGCGTTGTAACGTTCCGCATAGCCATGATTCTTTCGGCTCTCCGGATGCAGGAGGATGGCAACTTCGCAGATGACCTTGTTTGCCTCGACCAGGACTATCAGGTAGCCAAGCGCATTCTGGATGTCATCATCAGGCACAATGCCCGAGTATTCAGCGAGCTGCCGAAATCCCCTTCATTGGGGGCTACTGTGGCCGGCAACGCCAAGAACAGCAAGTTGCACCAGGCCTTCTTCGACAACCTTCCAGCAGAGTTCGACCGCAAGGATTATCAGCGCATCGCAACCATGGTTGGTCTTAATCCGTACGCCATAGACATAACTGTCCTGAAATGGGTGGATGAAGGCAGGCTTGAAAATGTCGCGCACGGCAAGTACGCAAAGAGTAAATAACGAACAAGGGCGAGACTCAACATCCCGCCCTTATTTATTGCTAACGTCTCTTTAGTTTGCCTTGCTTCTGAAGTTTTTCGTCCTTCTTCGTTTCATACTTCTCAAAAGCTTTGGCCAAATCATCAAAGATACTTATTTCACCCTTGTTCATACTGCCAGCAGATAGATTATTGTTGAAGCCCTCAAATGACTCGTCACCCATAATCTCACCAAAAGCCTGGAAAACCTTCTTCTTACTGAGTTTGGTTCCGTCTGTTGTCTCGAATGCATCCATCTCGTACAGAGCCATTATGATTCTGTAGAAATCAACCTTATCAAAGCCCTCTTTAAGTCTGATATTTACTGCCATATAATCTTCGTTCCAATCTATTTCGTCATTATAAGTATAGAATTCATCGCTCTGGAGATACTCAACAACCCACGCCTTCAGCTCCGGGTCGCTGATGATCATTTCTTTGCTCTCCTTCAGTTCCTTGATTTTGGCCCATTCTTCTCCAAATCCTGTCACCATTTCGCTGTAAATCTCCTGATTATCCAGAGAGCTAGTCAGTGCGACACCAAGGCACGCCATTGCAGCTGCGCAAACATGGTTCGTCATATACTCCAGATCTTCCTTATTGGAGTTGAACTGGCTCTTGATAAAGCGGTTTCTAAGTCCGCTATGTACCAGATTCCAGAAGTCTGCATTTATTCCTTCCTCTTGCTCCTTAATGGTGTCAAGCGCCCATACAAGATACAGAAGGAAGTCCTCTTCAGTTGCCTGAACAGAGACAAGACCGCGAGACCACTTCCGCCACCCCTTCACTATGAAAGAGTAAAGCGGAGTCTCCAGCATGCTATTTCTTACGTCCTCTGCCATTCTTCTTTTTCTTCTCGGCTACAATGTAGGTGTGGGAATCATTATCTGGAGTTACCATATCAAGCCAAGGCACGACTCTGTAGCCTTGTTTTCCGCTGTCAAGCATTACCGATTCTCCTCCGGCAAACTGATTGATAACTTCATCATCAACGCCATATATCGCCTCGGTATCCTTGCCATACTCAACTGTACCAGACTTGTTGAATCCGACCTTCATGCGGTACTTGTTCTCTATGAGCATATCCACGATATTGCGGACATCTTCTTTGCTCTCATCGAGAATCTTATGAGCTTCGTCATCAGATGCAACCTTGAACTCACCCTCTGGAGCAGCAAGTTTATCCAGAATCAACTGCAAGGCCTTATCAACCTCATTGTTATCGTTTGCCCTCTTCTTATCAACCGTGATAGAGAGTGTCTGCACCCTGTCGTTATCATCAGCGGTGCGAATCCTCACAATATCCCAGATAGAGCCCACGCAAAGACGCTTTGTCGTTTTTATGGCCCAATTCAGACTTGCGATTCCAAGCTCACGTGTCAAGTAAGTTGTAATAAGCGCAACAACATCATCTGGATTGCCGAACGCATCATGCTTTAGCTGCACCAGTATGGATTTTGACTCGGGTCTTGTATCGACAAGAACCCAGCAGAAAGGATAGTGACCAACTTCTTGTGTTACGTTCTGGTCGATAGGCATGTATGTTTTGTGCTTATTGTTTCTTACCTGAATGATGAAAATGCCATTGTCAGCCATAGAAACATCGTTGGTATAGCTTTCTGAATACTCCTCACCTTTCTTATTCTTCTTGAATTCGTAAAGGTTCAATTCAGTTTTGTTCTTGTACTTTGTTTCAAGGTCCTCAGATATTCTTCCATTGAGGTAATCTTCAGTAACTTCAACATGACCCGGGCCGAACAATGTCTGTTCAACGAGCTGGTTGAGTTCATACTTATAAAACACAAAATTGATCATGCAGTATTTGTCCTTTCGTTATCCTCTTTAAGTTTTATTAAAACCCCGATAATCCAGTACCCAGTCACGATACATTATGGATTTTCATATCAATCGCCAGGGCTGTCCTTACATTATCCGGGAGAAAAGCGATTACAGTTCTTCTCCCACGTTGAAGACCACATGGTAGTATGTGTACATCTCACCATCGTAATTTGGACAAGTGAGAAGGTCTCCAGTTTCTTGGTCTTTCTGCTCAACAAACTTGATTCCGTTCAGCTTGTACGCCTTCGTTCCAGCTTCGCTCTCGAACAAGATCTCATTGACATCATGAGCCTTTGCGACTTTTGGATCAGGGCAAAGGGCTTCCGTCAGTTTGCTGGTCAATTCAAGAACGAAGTCCTCGTTAGCCTTAATATCCTTGAAGAAATCTGGCGCAATAGGCATATGTAGAGTTTTTCCATCAACTGTAGGCATCTTAGGTTCAGCCTTATGAGCAGGAGGAAGGTTATTGATATCAAGTGCGTAATTGAATAAGCCCAACGAACCCTTGACATTCATAATAGGTTGGTCAAACTCATACACATTGCTCAACACCCAATGTTTTGAACCATAACCAGCCCATATTGAAGGGTAATTCTCAGCGCACTCCACAACGGTAGCATATCCTATGATAGCTGAATGTGGCAAATACTGGAAGTCCGGGAGAGTTCCCATGACAATGGCATTAGCGGTTTCAAATGCAGATTCACAAATATCGCCCTGCAAGAACTCGACGCCATCCCTATCTGTAGAAACTCCTGTATGAATAAGAACAGTTGCCGGTAGATCAGTAATCTGCCATGAACGGTTTTCGACATCCTTCAATCCCTTGATGATGACAGACGCCCAAGGCTGCTTGATAGACAAGGCCTTCATAAAGCCTGATGTTGATTTGCCTGACATTGATTTAGCCGCTGATCTCGGCTGCTCGTCTCCAACAACCACTTCTGCTTGCTCAATCTCATCCTCAATATCGATAGTCCTTGTTAAAGCATCTGGATCAGAAAGATATTCAATAAAGGCCTCGAAGAGGTACTCCTCATTCTCACTGATAAACTTGTTAAGCAATTCGTGGTCGCTGCTATGCTGGCGCTTGAACTTTCTGCAAAGCACCGCATAATCCCTCTGAATTTCGGAACGGTCGAATCGGTTAAGTTCGTCCTGAACCTTGGCAACGAAACGGCTGTCTTCCTTAAGGAAGGCAAAGAACTCCTGCATAATACCATACCAGAACTCAACATCCTCGGCTTTCTTTTCAGCCTCGTCGTTCAGTTTTGCTATCATACTGATAATATCAGGTCCCGCAGACTGACTGCGTTTCTTCTTTTTCTTCTTTCCGTTCTCTTCACCTTCATCCTCTCCATCTTCCTCGTCGTCATCGTCATCATCGTCGCTTGGATCTTCAAGCTCAGGGTCAACTGTAAGGCCGATACTACCGTCGTATTCAGCAATAATTGAATTTGAACTCTCAGCTTTGCCGATAACGTCACGATAAATCTCGCAGAAACGTCTCCAGAAGTCGAGGAAATCCTCATCTGTCAAAGCTGGGTCAATCTCGAGAACTCCGTCAAGCGCATTGATTCCTGTGGTATAACCACCAATCTCAGCCCTGAGCCTCTTAGCAGCATCAGCGCCAGCTTCAGGAGCCTCTTCGGCCACTGTGGTATCTGCTCCTTCTACCGGTTCCTCTGTGTGCTCTGTCTGTGATGCGAGGAATTCCTTATAGCTCTTGATGGCATCTTTTATCCACTGACGGAAATCCGCTGCCATATCCATGCTGACAGCAGTATTCTTCTGAACGTCCGATTTGCTGTCAGTGTACTTCTTGAACCACTTCACATACAGCTCATGTGACTTGAGCGATTTGTACAGTTGCTCGATTACGCTTAATTCAGCCTGAGCGTTGAAGTCACTCACAACAATGTCTCTGAAGTGCAGGAAGGCGCTCTGAATGTTCTTGACGTTCTCATTGTTGAATGAGAAGTCAACGATATGGCACTCTTCTTTGTATTTACATGTTCTGTCAACACGAGAAATAGTCTGGATTGCATTGATTTCGTGAATCTCTTTGTCCAGGAAGAGAGTATGCAGCTTAGGCTCATCAAATCCCGTCTGGAGTTTATCCACAACGATGATAAGGCCATTCTTGGCATTCTTGAAGTTGGCAATAACCTTTTCCTCAGGTACTCCGTCATTCATTGACTTGCTGTTTGGATAATCCTGGTTGTCACTATAGACAATGGCTATCGGCGCATCCTTGTATCGAGCATACATAGGTTGCTTAGTCTTCTCCTCCATCATCCTACGTATAATCTTGCAATATTCGATTGCAATAGGAATAGAAGTAACTGCAAGCATCGCTTTTCCCGTACCGCGAATCTTTGTGTAAACAAGATTCAAAAGACGGTTGACAATGAAAGAAGATATCGCCTTCATGCGGTCCCTGTTCTCATAAACATGGTCTTTCTTCAAACCATACTTCTGAGCATCAGTACCGGCTTCAATAGCCTTTATTACGCCTTCAGGAAGCTCAAAGTACATCTTTGCAGGGACAGCGATAATATGCTTGGTTGGATCAAGGATATAACCGTCCTTGATAGCCTCACGCATAGAATAACTGTCAAATGGAACCCATATTGGGTCAATGCCTGTGCTCTTCTGAAGTTCACCAAACCTCGCAAGAACTTTCTCGCTCGGTGTCGCAGTGAAACCGATGATGAGGTTCTTCTTGCCCGCTCCAGACATCAGTTCGCCTTCATTCGCATCAAAGGTATCCTGGAGCTGGTCGAACAGGTTCATCATTTCCTCGTGAGAAGTTCCGGTATTGCTACGGTGTATCTCATCAATAAGGAATGCCACACGCATAGGCTTGAGTTCCTTCTGCGCCTTCTGGATTGCCTACTGCATATCGATGAACTTCTGGATGTTCACCACGATAATACGGCGCTTATCGCTCAGAGCCTTGATAAATGTATCAGAGTTGGTGGCCTCTACGAACATCGCTTTATCAATGTTCATATTGGTCATCATTGTGTCGAGCTGATCTCGCAACTGCAAACGGTCAACAACAAGGAGAATCTTGTCATATACCCATTCACCATTGTAACGAAGGTCCTTCAATTGGAGCGCCGTCCAACCAATGATATTCGACTTGCCGAATCCTGCAGCATACTGAAGGAGCAACGAATAAACGTATTTATTATTGCAGTAGGCAGCCCTCTTTGCTACAATCTCTTCGGTCTTTTCCGGTGATGCGCCCTGCGCAATCAAATCGGCCCTCAATTTGTTCAGGAAATAATCGGGCTCCTTCTCGTGCTCAAGGAACTCCTGTACTCTATCAATAATCTTGTCACAACCATACTTCTGCTTTGGACGTGGACTGATAAGGCGGCCTCTATTGCTCTTACGTTCCTTCTTCTTTCCACGCTTCTCAACTTCATACTGAAGGAAGTTGTAATAGAGAATCTCCTTCTCAATCATCTGCTTGCTGTAAAGAGCACGCATAACCTCTTCAAAGCGCTCTTTTTCTCCTGCCTCAGGATCACGAACTGGATATATCTTGAAGACCTTTTCCATTTCAGCCTTCTTCTCGGTCATGACAATGGATTTCTCATTAAAGCCTTTGCGAAGTTCGTCACAGAACATGCCGATATTTCGGATGACGTAGGTTTCATTGATGTCGGAAGCCACAAGGTGAAGCGAGTTTTCAAATATTCGCAGCATATCACGCCTGAGACTCTGCGACTCGTCATTCTGACCAGCGAGCAGAGCATATTGCTGAACAGCTTCCATGTAGTCTGTCACAACCTTACCACGGCCCTCCTTTGCGGCAGACTGACCGTTGAATGGACTCTTGAGTTCCAGATATCCAAGGAAAATACCATTCACAAAGAACGAAACATCTGGACGTATTGTGAAGTACTTGTGGTCATCAATCTTGAAAGTATAGCTAACTTCCTCAGATGCAGAGAAGATATTCTTCTTGAAATCCTCGTCTCCACGCAGTTCAGAACCTGACACATAGATCAGTTGAATAGACTCGCCCTGGAAAGTAATAGAACGGTTACGATTCAAGAATACAGCAACATTGGTCGCCTTCTCCAAACTATCTTTAATCTCGTTCATCAGCATACTGAGTACCAGCTGCTCATCGCCGTTGTTCTTCTTTACAAGATTCTTCCACTGACGAGGAGAATTCTCCTTGACAAATTCAAGAAGATCCGACGGAATGAAGAGGTCGTTATTGACAGTGGTGCATTTGACCTCACGATACCCCAGACCGTCCTGGCGGCGGCAGAGGAAATCCATCACATAGTTGCTTTGTATATTCTTTTCTATCATGGTCTTATATGGCTCTTTGGCCTGTGATTACTTCGTTTATGAGAGATTTTTTAAGTAGTTGTAACTTCTCAATCTGGAGATTGATGTTGTTGTATATCGCATCTATCCTACTACATCTATCCTGTAAGTAGGCGGCTATCTGCCTTTGCTCCTCAAGTGGAGGAACAAGTAAGAAGATGTTTGATACTATTGCTGCGTTCAGGTTATATTGGGTGTTTCCATTAGCAAGCGAGAACACGAACGACTCCATAGCTCTAAGCTGCATCTTCATGTAGTCCTCATCACATGATTTCTTAAACGACATGGCCAAAATAGCCTGATTTATTGTAGCAGGCACGCCAAGTGTTGCAACCTTTCCAATTGACGCATATATGGAGTATAGGATGGTTCCAGCTGGAAAAATTTCCAATCCCTTATCAGCAATTGCTGCATCAGAAAGAGTCTTTGTGGTCTTTGTTACAACATCCACATTCGACATGTCGCTAATGGCCACCCAAGGAGTTCCTTCATCAATATAGTAATCAGGATTTCCAGAAGCAGGAGTTCCACCACTCTTCATGAATGTAATTAGATTCTTGAGTTTCCTAACTTTCCAATGTTCAGGAATTTGGCCAATCCATTCGATTCCGCTGTCCTTCATCTTCACGTTAGGGTTCAGGCCACGTGTCACGACAGCGTCAATCTCCGATTGTTTTAGTTTAATTAGAGTTTGTAACTCTCTCTCTCTCAGCCATATACGCTTATTTATTGAATCAATTTCATTATTCAAGTATGCAACGACTTCTTGTTGTTTTTCAACATCGGGCACATTAACAGAAAGACCTCCGATTTCGTTCCAATTTGTTCGGGGCATCTTTACGCCAGCAACCTGGTTTTTGATGTGATCGATAAAGCCAGGAGATAACAAAAAGTATTTCAGGAACTGATTGTTCATACGTGCTCCTGTCTTCATCACCAGGAACTCCGTTGAACAAATACCATCATTGTCGGGAATATACGCTTTTGCCAAATATGGACGGAGCTTTCCAAATAGGACATCGCCGGCAAAATACATCGAATTTGTTCCCTCTGTTTCGATAGCTGAAGGAACGTATGTTCCATCCCAGCTCTGGATATTCTCCAAAGCGATATAAGGAAGATCTGTTCTGTCGGTTTTAATATTCCGGACAGTCACCAAGTCCTTCAGGCGCATTAGAAATTCAATTTAATTTGGTTCAACTCTTTTTCCAGGTCAGCAATCTCAGATAGGATTTCTTCTACTGACTCAATCTTTTCTGGGACGTAGAACTCCTTGTTGAAGTTCAACTCAACCCCCACAGTATTATCCTTCTTCTCGAATGGACGATAAACATACTTTGCGAGGAATGCGTCGATGAGTTCCTCGTTTTCGTCTTCGTTAGGACTGTACTCGACAATCTCAAAATCATTGATATATGCAGGGACTATCGCGCACTGAACAGACTGTCTTCCAGTCTTCTTGTTATTTGCGAGTTTGAATAGCCATTTGCCACATCCCAAAGATTCAACTGAACCATCTTCCTTCTCACGCATGATGCTCTGCTCATCTGCATTGAATGAATATGTATCACCATTTTCATCCATAATGGAGAGAGTGCCGTACAATGGATCGTAGGATTTAAGTGCTGCAAATACATCTGCTGCTGTTTCAGGAGCCAATTCTGACAACGAATCATATTCCACTGAGTTCAAAGTGGCAGACTTTGCATCAAGCTTGAATGGCTTAGCATCCTCGCAGACTGTTGAAACTACACTCTTGTTCGCTTCATCTACGTCGGTCAAGACTAATGCCTGCTTGTTATAGTAGAAATGCCACTTATCATATACCTTTCCAATCTCGCAGTCCTGAAAATTTGTAAGAGCGTCAACGATTGCTGCACGGTGTTCCGGTAACATTTCACGACGCTTGTTTCCCTTGCTCTTCTTGAGCAATTTCCACCCGTTTGAACCATTGATAAGCATCACCTTGTCTTTTCTCTCAGGTGCTTTATCCTTGTTCATTATCCAGAGGTAAGTGTATATGCCAGTATTGAAGAACTCGTCAGATGGCATCTGGATGATAGCTTCTACCCAGTCTTTGTCAAATACGTATTTGCGGATGTTGCTTTCGCCTCCACCAGCGTCTCCACTGAAAAGGGTGGAACCATTGTGAACTTCAACTGCAATGCCCGTATCTGCGAGCTGCCAGAGGATGTGTTGCATAAACAGCAACTGACCATCAGAAACAGCTGGTGTATATTGGAACTGTCTGTTTGGTCGTTCTTGATGTCAGACTCATATCCCTTCCAGCTCACGCCATATGGAGGATTTGCAATGACCACATCGAACTGAGTGCCGCTGAATGGCACTTTTGTCAGTGTATTACCATGCTCAATCTTTGAGTCTTGACGGAATTTACTTTCGATGCATGACAACGCATAAAGCGCATCTGATATATCACAACCGTATGTGGCAACATTGGAATACCCATTAGACTTCAGCCTGTCAGCAATACCAAAAAGCAAGTTTCCTCCGCCACAAGTAGGGTCATAGACATGGACAAACTTGTTCTTCGGAATAGATATCTTTGAGGACACAATTTCAGAAATCAAGCTGATAATATCATCAGGAGTATACTGCTCTCCGGCAGTCTCCGCCGATATATCGGCCCAACGACGTTTGATGTGTTCTTCGAGAGTTGTAATAGCAGAGTTGTCATATCCAGACAAGTCAACCTCAGACCACTTGGTGACGGTCTGCAGAAGGATTTTCTTTGAGCGTAATTCAGCTACAACGCCATCCATATTGAGGAATTTCTGCTCTTCTGTACCACGGTCAATACCAAGCAACATTTTCAGTTCTGGATCGAATGCGTTACGGTATGTGC
Organism: Bacteroidales bacterium; assembly: GCA_024402125.1. Classification (GTDB taxonomy): domain Bacteria; phylum Bacteroidota; class Bacteroidia; order Bacteroidales; family UBA932; genus Cryptobacteroides. Next base: position 3,585 of record JAKSJT010000020.1, on the reverse strand, counting down.
TGAAGTCCTGCTCGAAAGTCTTGTCATTGCTGCAAATCGTAGCCAAAGTCTTGCCCTCCCGGACGATGAATTCGTTATAACCGCATTTCTCATCACGGAATGCCTCAATGAACTCATCAAGGTCAGCCTCTCTTGAAAGACCATCTTCCTCAAGCTGCGAAATAACATTACGCATACGGCCCTCAAGCATCACGAGTGCAAAGAAAGGCATCATGAAGTCAGGGAACTTGCTCTGCTTTATACCTGCTGCAATGAGTAAGTCTGCGGCTGCCCAAATTTGGGACTCATACTGCATGATATCACGCAGCGGAGTCGAATTGATTTCTGCCATATAAGTATTTTAGGGTATTTTCTTGCTAATTAACTCGTAAAGTTACGAAAAATTCACGTACATCATGCCAAAAAGTATCGAAAATCGTTACTATCTAACGAATAATGCCCGCTTTGTTTGGTATCATACATAAATATTTCATCAATAACGACATACAAATCATTAATTAAAGAATCATGATAGATTACAGAAGCATATCTTTATACAGCCCCTGGAGATCATTTTTTACCCTTACGAAGTCCTCAGATTTCTCAAGGTTTCGCTCGTTCATATAGATCTTCTTGTTCACCTCAATCATCAGGGCGCAGTAGTTCGCTGGCGTGTCAACAGTCTTTGCGTTGCTGTATGGCGTATTCAATCCAACAGCATAACCCTTGTCCTTGAAATAGTCCTCGACCATGAACAGAATTTCATCCGATGGCCTGGTGAAGTCATCGTTCCAACCAAGGCAGATATCAATGCCTCTGTTCTTGGAGGCATCCGGTTGTAACAGAGTCGCTCCACTACTGAAACTATGGCAGTCCAGAAGCAACGAACCATGATGCTGCACCAGAAGACTTGCCAGCTTGTACTGGTGGTCCAGATACTTCTGCATCACCTTGCTATCTCCTTCTGGTATAAGGCGAGGGTTATATGCGCCCATGTAAGTGATAAGGCAAGGATAATACGTAATGCCCAGGCCCTTCTCCTCCAGCGGGTCATGGCTTATACGCTCCACGTCACAGAGCGTCCTGCAAGTGTCGAATACCACAGGAATGATGTTGTCGCTTGGCAATTCCGGCACAAAGAGCTCGTCAGTGTACCAGTCAATGAGGTCCTTTGCTTGCTCAAGCCATTTGCGGCCGAAACGTTCAGAGGCAGTTTTGCCGGCGAATGAGAAATCCGCAGAAGAGTGCGGAACATGAAGAATGATGTTGTTGTACATAATGTTTGGTTTTGATAGTTTACACTCAAGCCTACCCAAGAATGGTGGCGTAACCAAACAGAACCGTCCTGAAACAAAAAATCCCTACAGCATGCGCCATAAGGAAGTCAAGTAGAGTGAGCAATTTTTGGCACTTGCCCGCATCTGCCTCTCGGCAAACCACCGTGATCTGAACATTACTCTGGCCGATTCAGACTCGGTTGGTACGCACTTCTGCGTTCTTGATGCTTCCAAACTTTTTGAGCTTGCGACTGCAAATATACAACAATTCCGCTTATCCTTAATAGAAAACCTATAGGGTTCAGTGGATTATCGCTATATTTACCATATTCAGTCATAGACATGTACACAAAATGGCTTCTTTCATCTTCTCAGAATTCGATTATGACGATGACACTACCCTCTTCATTATTGGAAATGGGTTTGACATATCGCATGGGTTGAATACTCGTTGGGCTGATTATCTCGAATGGTTATCTGAACAGAATAACTACCTAAACCTCTACAACTGGCTTACCTATGATCCTGGTTTCAGCGCAAATTTATGGTCCAATCTCGAGCAGGCACTTGGAGAGTTCGATATGAAGGACATGTATGATTTCTGCACACAGTACATAAAGATAGACTATGACCACATGATGCGCACTGGTTATGCATTTGAGGACGCCCCTGGCATAGAGTTGCAGCCGCTCATCGACTTGCTCAGGTCATCTTTATTTGATTGGATTCAGTATGTTTCAGAATCCGAGATTCCAGATATTCATAGACATTATCTTCTATCCGAGCGTGCCAGATATCTATCATTCAACTACACGCCTGTACCTGCAGCAACCTACGGCATTCCAGACTCCCAAATCAATCACATTCACGGCCACATCAACGATCCATATCATGACCTGGTTGTTGGCCATGATGTGATGCGAGAACCCGAATATGAGGATGACAGCATGACATTTATTGACAATGCCATGGATGCAATCTGTGGTATTATGAACGAACTAAATAAGGATGTCCCCGCTGTTCTCGGAGCCAATACCGAATACTTCGCATCCCTTGCCGATATCGATCACATCACCGTCATCGGCCACTCCTACAATAGAATCGATATGCCGTATTTCCATGCGATAAAGGACGTTGTAGGCCCACAATGCAGATGGGAACTATCCTGGTATACAGATGACGACAAAGCCAATGCCGAGGCCATGATAGCCACATTGGGCATAGATCCGGGCTTGTGTTCATTCGTGCAGACAGGTAAAAGGTAAGCTGCGGTCAGTATCCTCCACTTCGTTACGGCTACTCACCTTGCTTGGTCAATGATGCTCCATGATGTCGGCAGAGCCGCCACCATCGAGCAGGTTAATAGGAAGAAGGTATGGAAGACTGCAACCTCCGCAGCGCTACGGCCGCAGACTTCCATCCTATTATCCCCCGGCCCCAGGGAGATAAACCGCCAGGGCTGCGTTGTGCCAGTGCGACCGTCAGTGCCTTTAATCCGCAGCATAACATAATCTATCGAGATTGTGTAACAGGTCGTTGGGGCCCCTTCCCCACCGCCTGTTTTCGCTCCGCACACAATCTAGATTATGTTAAGCGGCTCCCTCAATGATATGCGAGCGGAAGTGCTTCGTAGTCCGCCCTGTCGGAGAGCCAGCCGCCTGAAAAAGCAGTCCTCGTCTGGCCCCACCCGGGACCCGGGGCCTCCTCGGACCGCTGGGCCGCAGCACCGTCAACTCTCTTATCAAGGAAGGAAGTATGCGAGCTTCCAAGCCTTTATCAACGCCATTCTCGCGGCCCGCTACGTCATCTCCCGCAACAACGTCATCACAAGAAACACCGTCTCTGCTCCGCTCGTGGGGCGGCTGTCTCTATGCACTTCGTGCGGGTCGTTCTCGTGGCCTGCTCCTCTTGCAAAAACCTTCTCCGCTATCGCTACGGCCTAAAGGCACCAGGTTTTCACAAGAAGAGCATTCCCCTCCACTCCAAGGTAAGGCTGCGCCTTGATCTTATTACTGCTCGCTTTATCCTCTCCAGTCAGGTAAGTCTTTCCGTTCGGTCCTGATCGCTACGCTGCGGCACTGCTATCGCAGAGCCTTAGCTACGCGGGACCTCCGTTAAGCCCCACCTCACTTCCGAGGGCTCGCAGAAGAGCGAGACTGTTCCGTTCCGGTTATGGGTTCGTGCCTCACCCACAACCTCCAGTCACAGACTCGCCAGCGGAATCGCTTCGCTCTTGTTTATGTCCGGCTCGCTATTCGCCACTTCGGTCAGCATCTTCGTTACGCAGAGACTGTCCGCATTCCGCTCCTGCGTCGCTACAGCGTACAGA
>JAKSJT010000002.1 GCA_024402125.1 Bacteroidales bacterium | reverse complement strand
ATGCTTTCAAATGGTTTACCCTGCTTGAAGTAATTGGTGGTTACTGGTGGATACTGCAGATGTGCATGGCACTTGCAGCACTATTCTCCATCATCCTCGCGGCCGGCATGGCCTACAAGATGATGGTCAAGAACGAGCCGCTGGATGTAATGAAGCTGTTCAGACCGCTCTTTGTCAGCGTGATTCTGTGCTGGTGGTATCCTCCTGCAGACACAGGCATAACCAATGGCAACTCCTGGTGTGTGCTGGATTTCCTCTCATACATACCGAACTGCATCGGATCCTATACCCATGACCTCTATCAGGCTGAAGCCAGCCAGATAAGTGACAAGTTTGAAGAGGTACAGCAGCTCATCTATGTACGAGACACACTCTACCAGGACCTGCAGGCACAGGCTGATGTGGCCAGAACCGGAACAACAGACCCTGCCCTTGTCGAGGCCACCATGGAACATGCAGGCGTAGAGGAAGTAACAGGAATGGAGAAGGATGCCTCAAAGCTATGGTTCACCTCCCTCACTGCCGGTGCGATTGTGGGTCTTGACAAGATTATCATGCTCATCGCACTGGTTGTATTCAGGATCGGATGGTGGGGAACGATCTACTGTCAGCAGATCCTTCTAGGCATGCTTACCATCTTCGGACCGATACAGTGGGCATTCTCCCTGCTTCCGAAATGGGAAGGAGCTTGGGCGAAATGGCTTATCAGGTATCTGACCGTCCATTTCTACGGAGCGATGCTCTACTTCGTGGGATTCTACGTGCTTCTTCTCTTTGACATAGTGCTCTGCATACAGGTTGAGAACCTTACGGCAATCACAGCCAGCGAGTCCACTATGGCAGCCTTCCTCCAGAACGCATTCTTCTCTGCAGGATACCTCATGGCCGCAAGCATCGTGGCTCTCAAGTGCCTTAACCTCGTACCTGACCTTGCAGCATGGATGATTCCAGAGGGAGACACGGCCTTCTCGACACGAAACTTCGGAGAAGGTGTCGCACAACAGGCCAAGAGCACAGCCACAGGCATGCTTAAAGGCAACATAATCTGACGTTGAACATAAAGCAATCATAACAATGGTAATCAAGAATTTGGAAAACAAGATCAAGCTGGTCGGAATCATCTGCGGTCTGTTCCTCACAGGCTGCATCATCATCAGCATCGCCAGCATATGGACAGCGAGAGCCATGGTAAGCGACGCACACCAGAAGGTATATGTCCTTGACGGCAATGTCCCGATACTGGTAGAGCGCAGCTCCATGGAAGAGACCCTTGATGTAGAGGCGAAGAGCCATGTGGAGATGTTCCACCATTACTTCTTCACTCTGGCTCCTGATGACAAGTACATCAAGTACACGATGGAGAAGGCTATGTATCTGGTAGATGAGACAGGTCTCGCCCAGTACAACACACTGAAGGAGAAGGGCTTCTACTCCAACATCATGGGTACCAGCGCAGTCTTCAGCATCTACTGTGACAGCATCAAGGTCGACACCAGGAACATGGAGTTCACCTATTACGGGCGACAGAGGATCGAGAGGCGAAGCAGCGTACTGATGAGAGAGCTCGTTACTGCAGGGCATCTGCAGAGAGTGCCAAGGACAGACAATAACCCACATGGACTGCTCATCACGAACTGGAGAACCCTCCTGAACAAGGACATAGAACAGAAGAACAAGTCAAACTATTGATGATATGGGAAATTTCAAGAAAATGATCTTCGGAGAGAAGATGCCGGACAGGGACGACCCCAAGTACCAGAAGCAATACGAAAAGGATGTTGAGAGCGGAAGGAAATTCTGCAAGGCAACCGGACTTGACAGACTTGCTGCAAGAGTACAGGGATTCGCAACCAGGCACAGCAAATTGTTCCTGGTCATTGTATTCGGATTCGTCATCGCCTGCTTCAGCCTTAATATCTACCACATGGTAAGGGCATACAGATGTACGCAGCAGCAGACTACCGAAAGCGTATCACAAAGGCAGGAGAGAATTCTTCTGGAGCAATATCGCAAATCACATAAAGAAACAACAGATAACAATGGAATGGACAAAGAAAATTGATTTCAAGCAGACGAAGTACAGACTCCCTGCCATACTATACATTCCCCTTCTCGTTACAGGATATTTCTTCATCGACCTGTTCCACACAGAGAAGGCAGAGATTCCGGACACCAGTCTCCAGACAACAGAATACCTTAATCCTAATCTGCCCGAGGCCAATATCAAGGGAGACCTGGAAGGCAAGTACGAGAGCATGCTCAAGTCCTATGGCAAGATTGATGACTTCAGTGCCATCAGCAACATAGACAGAGACGCTGCAGGTTCTGACAAGGAGGAGTATGAATCGAAATATGACGAGTCGGAGATAAAGTCTATAGAGGAAGGTGCAGGTGTATCAGACCTGGAGCGCATGCTTATGGAAAACGCAGGCAGAGGCCAGGCTTTTGGAAACGGACAGGATGCTCTGGCACTTTCAGAGAGTGAAAGACTCATCCAGAGCCAGCAGCGTGAGCGAGCCCTCGAAGAAGAGCTGCAGCAGGCGCTCCAGCAACTTAGAGAGCAACAGGAGAACAGCACCCAGGCAAGCGGGACTTCTGCAGTATCTGGAACCATCAATGTCAATGAGCATGCCGTCTCTACCCCATCTGAACATGAAGAGGAACTGGAGATGGTAAAGCGCATCCGTCAGTCTTCCGACTATTTCCACAGCCTGTCAGAGAATGACCCGCAGCCTGACCTGATCAAGGCAATTATAGACGAGGACATCAAGGCCGTGGACGGAAGCCGTGTCAGACTTCGTCTTCTTGATGACGTTGAGATCGGCGAGACCGTCATGAGAAAAGGCAGCTACCTCTATGCCATCATGTCCGGTTTCTCAAGCCAGAGAGTGAAGGGAAACATCAAGAGCATTCTCTATGAGGACAAGATAATGAAGGTCAGTCTATCCCTTTACGACACGGACGGACTTGAAGGTCTCTATGTACCTGCCAGCAGTTTCCGTGAGACCAGAAAGGACGTAGCCAGTGGAGCCATGAGCAGCAACATGTCCATGAATCAGGGCAGCTACAACAACAGACTCTCCCAATGGGGCATGCAGGCGGCCCAGAATGCCTATCAGAGAACCACCAATGCCATCGGTAAAGCCATTAGGAAGAACGGAGCAAAGCTCAAATACGGCACGTTCGTCTATCTGGTAAACGGAAGGGAAACAAAAAATGAATAATAAACGAATATCATGCATATCAGACATTTAATCGCACTCACTTTGTGCATCATTTCAACTGCTTCCTTATATGCGCAGCAGACCTATACAGAGCTAGAACTGCTTACAGTACACGAGCAGATCACAGCAATCTCCACGGCGTCTGAACCAATGCGATTCGTCGATATCAGTACAGACAAGGTTGCCGGAGACCAGCCGATAAACAACACTATCCGTCTCAAGCCGAAGGAAGGTGCAGAAGTACATGAGGATGGTGATATCCTGGCCATCGTGACCATCGTGACCGAGAGATGGAGAACGCAGTATGCACTCATCTATACCACACGGCCTGAGGAGGCTGTGACCGACAAGCAGATTCACCTTGATGAGTCGATCAGTTACCATAATCCGGCTGTGAGCATGTCCACTGAAGACATGACCAGGTTTGCAAGAAGAATATGGAACTCTCCAGCCAGATACCGTAATGTCGCCACCAAGATGCACCACATGACGATGAGACTGAACAATATCTACAGTGTCGGAGACTACTTCTTCATTGACTTCAGTGTCGACAACAGAACAAACATACGCTTTGACATAGACCAGATACGTGTCAAGCTGGACGACAAGAAGCAGAGCAAGGCCACCAACTGCCAGAGCATCGAGCTGGATCCTGTCATGTTCCTGGAGCGCGCTGAATCCTTCAAGCACGGGTACAGGAATGTCGTTGTCCTGAAGAAACTGACTTTCCCTAACGACAAGATTCTGAACATCGAGATGAGCGAGAAGCAGATCAGCGGACGCACCATCTCACTTGCCATAGACTATGAGGATGTTCTCTATGCTGATTCTTTTGATCATTCACTTCTTGAGGAGGACTAGACATGAGAAGAATAGCACTAATCGCAGCCCTCATTCTGGGCACTCTGACCATGAATGCCCAGAGTCACAGTGACCATATCGGTCTTGGTGCAGGTGTACTCTATGAACCGGCAGCGGAGGCCACCATCTTCTGGGAACATGAGACACGCTATCATAATGCGTGGGAAGTATTTGCACAGGGTTATCTCAAGTATGACGACAAGATGAACAAGCTCATGGACGGCTATAAGACATGGGCTGTCGGCATGGCCGTGAAGCCATGTGTCTACAGGGCTCGCAACAGATATGGGAGTCTTCGCATTGGAGCATCTGTCGGCAGCAACACTCATGACTTCCTGGCGGGTATCCATGCAGGATATGAGCACAACTATGCCCTGAAGCATGGCTGGAGAATCTACTGGCAGGCAAAGGTGGACGTGATGCTCCCCAAAAGGGATGACCTTTTCAGAACCAGTCTCAGTATTGGCATCAAGCTGCCAAGTCATGAGCACTTGAAGCGTTAATTCAAACCAATCATTGTAAATATATGGAAGAAAGCAAGGACCTGATTACCGGATACAAGATTTTCCGGTCGCTCATCTACATCTCTCTTGTAGTTGAGTTCTTCATGTACGCCATAGACCCGCAGATGCTTGACTTCTGGGGTGGCATCGTATGTGACATCCACTCCAGGATGAAACGCTGGTTCATCTATAATGACGGCAATCTCATCTGGAGCAAGATGGCAACACTCCTTGTCATATGCATAACCTGCATAGGTACGCGCAACAAGAAACATCTGGAGTTTGATGCCAGAAAGCAGGTGCTCTACCCTCTTGTTGGTGGAATCTTCATTACTGGTCTATCTATCTGGCTGTTCTCCCACAGGATCAGCGTGAACATCTATTCTATCACTCTGAACAGATGGCTGTACATGCTGACAACAATAATCGGAACCATACTTGTTCACGTAGCCTTAGACAATATAAGTAAGTTTCTTAAGGAAGGCCTATTGAAGGACCGCTTCAACTTCGAGAACGAATCCTTCGTTCAGTGTGAAGAGAAAATTGAGAACAAGTACAGTGTCAATATTCCTATGCGATATTACTACAAGGGTAAGTTCCGTCATGGCTGGGTAAATATCGTCAATCCGTTCCGAGGAACCTGGGTTGTCGGAACTCCTGGATCTGGTAAGACATTCTCAATCATCGAGCCTTTTATCAGGCAGCATTCTGCCAAGGGTTTCGCCATGGTAGTCTATGATTATAAGTTCCCTACTCTGGCACGTAAGCTCTATTACCATTACAAGCTCAATGAGAAGAACGGAAAGATTCCTCCAGGCTGTAAGTTCAACGTTATCAACTTCGTGGATGTAGAATACTCAAAGAGAGTTAACCCTATCCAGTTGAAGTATATCAACAACCTTGCTGCAGCCAGTGAGACAGCAGAGACACTGCTGGATTCACTACAGAAGGGAAAGAAGGAAGGAGGTGGTGGTGCAGACCAGTTCTTCCAGACTTCTGCAGTCAACTTCCTTGCATCATGCATATTCTTCTTCTGCAACTGGAACAAGAAGCCATTCGACAAGGATGGGAACCCACTTATCCCCGAATACGACACTGACCGCCAGACAGGACAACAGCGTCTCACGGGAAGAGCAAAGAACAAGGAAGGCCTGTATGTCGAACCTGACTACTGGCTCGGCCAGTACTCGGACATGCCACATATCCTGTCCTTCCTCAATCAGGACTACCAGACCATCTTTGACGTTCTTCAGACAGACCCAGAGGTGCTTCCTCTCCTTGGCCCTTTCCAGACAGCCTTGAAGAACAAGGCCATGGAGCAGCTTGAAGGTATGATCGGTACGCTGAGAGTATACACCTCGCGTCTTGCCACCAAGGAATCCTACTGGATATTCCATAAGGACGGAGATGACTTCGACCTGAAAGTGTCTGACCCAAAGAATCCAAGCTACCTGCTCATCGCCAACGACCCAGAGATGGAGAGTATCATCGGAGCCCTTAATGCCCTTATCCTGAACCGCCTTGTGACAAGAGTCAATACTGGTATGGGAAAGAATATTCCTGTCAGCATCATCGTCGATGAGCTTCCTACCCTCTATTTTCACAAGATTGACCGACTTATCGGTACGGCTCGAAGCAACAAGGTAAGCGTTGCCCTGGGATTCCAGGAGCTGCCACAGCTTGAGAGTGACTACGGCAAGGTCGGAATGCAGAAGGTCATAACTACTGTCGGCAATGTGGTATCCGGATCGGCACGAGCCAAGGAGACCCTTGAATGGCTGTCCAATGATATCTTCGGCAAGGTTGTGCAGCTCAAGAAGGGCGTAACCATTGACCGTGACAAGACTTCCATCAATCTCAATGAGAATATGGACAGCCTGGTACCAGCCTCAAAGATATCAGATATGCCAACCGGTTGGATATGTGGACAGACAGCACGAGACTTCGTGAAGACCAAGACCGGGCACAGGGACTCGATGAACATCCAGGAATCAGCGGAGTTCCAGACCTCAAAATTCTACTGCAAGACAGACTTCAACATGAAAGAGATTGAAGAGGAGGAAAAGCATTATGTCGACTTGCCGAAGTTCTACACCTTCCCTTCAAAGGAAGCCAAGGAGCATATACTCTACGAGAACTTCGTCAATGTAAACAGGGAGGTTGAAGAGATGTGCAGAACTATAACCCAGTTTGCGAAGAAGTAATAATCAGAGTACCATTTTAGAGTACCATTTCATCAATTATTACAATTAATCATAAATCTTTGCTTACCAAAGACTATCAATGACATAACCGATTGTTAGGCTTAGTAAATTTGTTTAGGTCGAAACAATTATAATACACATACATATATGGAACAGAAAGCATTCAAAGAGGAAGAGATCCCATATGGCATCCTAGAGCAGTTCGGACTCAACCAGGAGATGGTCGAAGACCTTCCGATGGTCCCGTTTGAGAACATCCTTGCAGGAAGACGCTCCCCTGTCCTGCCTATCAGTTTCAAGGCAGAGGACGGTAGAATCATCAGCAGCAGAACACGCTTCATGCTCATAAGACAGGATGACGGTACTGTTGACGTTCTCTTCGCCCCACAGCTGGAGCACAGTGACATCGCACAGTACAGCCAGGAGCAGCAGAACCAGCTGAAGGAAGGCAAGGCTATCGTGGCACCTTCACCCAAAGACGGCAGCACCCAGTGCTTTGTACAGGTCGATTCTGGGACAAACCAGGTTCTCTTCATCCCTACACCTGTCATCGGAAGGAACCTCCGTGTCCTTATGGACAACCACCGTCTGTCATCCGCAGAGATACAGATGATACAGGCAGGAGAGCCTATGACCTTCATGGAAGGTGCTGAGACGGTAACATCCGGCATTGACCTCACAGACAAGACCGGCACCAGAACGGAGCTGGGCGATGCCCAGAGATGGATCAATGAGAGACAGGACGGCATGGACAGCTACAATTTCGGACTCTACGGCTGTTGGGTCAAAGATGAGAATGGTGACCTGAGCTACATCCATGAGGATGACTATACCGAAGAGATATGGGATATCCAGAAGAAGGTGGTTGCCCAGAACAGTGGAATCAAACGTTAACAGAAAGAGCAATGGAAAAGAAATTCTATACAGAAGACGAACTGGTGCAGATGTACCAGGATGGAGACATCACACTTGTCGAGTTCATTGACATGCATTCAGAGCAGTGGCAGCAGGAGTACATCGATTTCTGCAAAGACAAAAGCCTAGACATTGGCGAAGACAGTGCATGGGCATTCATTGAACATAAGGCTGAAGAGCTCGAGAAAGCCATGGAAGAAGGCAATGCCTGAAATAGTAACCACAGATAACATGAAGACCTTATGCCTATAAGATCAAATGCACTCGGTCATTACGGTGACCTTTCCCCGGAGCTGCAGCAGACACTGCGGCGAAACGGCATGCAGGCACATCTGATCATGAATGGTGATGCCGTGCAGCTGGCCGTTCAGGGACATGACTCCCCTCTTCTTACATATAACCTGACAAGACATCAGCTGTCAGCACTCACAGACGGAGGCACAAACTTTTCCAACCAGAAAGCCTACGACACACTGGCATCCATAGTTGCGAACGATTTCCATATGCCAAAGGATTTCGTACATGCCAGAAACGCGAATGGCCGTGTTGTTATGGGACTGCACGGATATCGCATAGGAACTGGAGAATATGGAAGACCTCTCAACCCTATGCTCGGATGGACTCCTCGTCAAGCTCCGGGATGGCATATGAGACGTGTCGGAGGTGCTCTTTTCATGCAGGGTGCTCCGATGGTACCAGAAAGGCCTGACGGCAGGATGAAACCCGGAGAACTTCAAAGCGGAGGATACGGTTTCTACTGGAAGGGACAGCAGACAGCCACCCAGTCAAAGGTTGCAGGTATTGACGTTTTACAACAGTTGAAGGATGTAAGCCCTGTCATCCAGGAAAGGCCAAGACAGAATGAGCCAGCGAAGCAATATAATGAAGCCATCACATCAGATGTCTATTTCTCAAAGGATAAATGGCAGGAGGTTCTGGTCAGTCATGGAGTGATCATAGATGAAAGCATGAAAACCCTGACTGTCCAGTCCTCGTCCATCAACAAAGATCTTGTATATGACCTTAGGGACGATGAGATTTCAAAGCTGCTCGATCCTTCCATCAAGGATACACCTGTATCAAACCGCCTTGAGATTATCAATGATATCATAAAGGCTGACTATCAGGATACTGTCACAATGGAGACCTTGAACTCCAAGCAGCAGATTTCCATAGCACTGCGTCCGGAAGTCATTCAGGAGATACAGTCCCTTTCCAGAAATGAGAGTAAGATGGAAAACCTTAATGTCGGTCCTGTCATGGACGGTCAGATCTTGGATTCCCAAGAAAGGATTCTCCATGAGCAGGAACTGGAGCGTATGGGTATTGCACGAGTCGATGGTCAGTCCATCTATACCGTGGGTAATGAAGCCTGGTTCCGTGAAGGAAAGCATGGACGAGAAGTAGAGGTCGGAGACATAGTCGTACACCCCGTCCCTGCAGAAAAGGGAGAGAAAAACGAGATGACATACAGGATGACTGCTGTCATAAACGGAGAATCCATCTCTCATGAAATTACACAAAAACAGTATGACAAGTTCATGGCAGTTGATGATTACCATCGCATGAAGCTCTTCTCGAAGATATTCGACGAAGTGGACATGAAGACAATTCCCCAGGAGAGAAATGGTATTCATCTGGGTGCTGGTATTCTGGCAGCTCTTACTGTCGCAGGTGAACTGGCACATGGTATGGGACATCCGCACATGCAGCCTGATATCTACATGGAGAGACACGGAGGCGGTCATGTTTATTTCAAGCCTGGCGTAGACACAGCACAAGACATTGCCAGCCGTGCCTTCGAAGCTGGAATCAATGCAGCAGAGCATGGAGTCGGAATTGGAAGATAAATAAGCAAGTATTATGGCGAACCTAACTTATGACGACTACAAGATGCGTCTTTCCATGCAGGATCTTCTTCATGATGCCGGTTATGTACGCAACAAGAAGGACGGTCTCCGCTACCCTTCCTTCGTTCGTCTGGATAATGAAGGTCGACGAATCCGTGGCGACAAGTTCATTGTGACACAGGCGGGCCAGTGCTGTTTCCAGCCCCCTGAGCAGAAGTCCTACAACATCATATCCTTCATCAAGGAGCATCCGGACATGTTCAGGGACTACAGTGCAGGCATGAACCTGGATCTTCTGGTGAACAAGGTATGCAGTAGACTGCTCAACACCACCTACGAGGAGAAGGAGCAGGACAACAGACAACCTGAAAGGCCAGCTCAACCATTTACCCTGGACAATTATTCAATCCAGCGCTTTGATGCCAAGGACAGGGATTCACAGAAGCCCTTCTACCCTTTCTTCAAGCACAGGCATATCGACCTCTCAACCCAGTATGCCTTCAGGGACAGTTTCGTACTTGCCAGCCGTGAAGACAAGGATAGAAACGGTATCACCTTCAAGAACCTCTCGTTTCCTCTCTACATACCAGGAGGAGATGGAAGCACAGTAGGATTTGAGGAAAGAGGCCGAATGAGACGTGACGGTCAGAAGCCATACAAGGGTAAGGCAGAGGGAAGCAACGGCAGCGAAGGCCTGTGGATAGCATCTCCTGGAGGAATCTCACTAGACAAAGCTCAGCATGTGTATGTCTTTGAGAGCGCCTATGATGCCATGGCCTATTACCAGCTTCATCACAAGGAGAACAAGGATCTGTACAAGAGTGTGTTTGTCTCGACTGGAGGCAATCCAACTATCAACCAGATGAACGGACTTGTCAAGAACTCCCCTTCCTCGACATTTCATCTCTGCTTTGACAATGACATTGCAGGCAGACAGTTCACTGACAATTTCAAGGGAGTCGCTAAGGTTCTCAAGCCATACAGTGACGCTGCCATAGCATACAAAGCCACCCCTGGCCATATAGAGATCGACATAGAGAAGGAACTTGCCTTTGACAAGCTTCCTGAGAATATCCGAAAGACCTATTACAAGGCCTATGAACTAAGTGAGGAATATGCTACTGCATATCTCTGTCCTGAGGACAAGGCAGACCTGAAGAAGCAGTTCGAAGGTCTTTACAGGCAATTCAGAAGCATGATTGACAACTGCATTATACGCATCGAGAGAGAATTGCCGTCTGAAGGATACAAGGACTTCAATGACGAGCTCATTGACAGAGACAATGAAACCACCAAGAAGGCTGTCGGCACTGACATCGACTCCGACGGGGATGTCGAGGTCGAAGAGTCCTTTGAGGAAAAGCATCATAGACACAGATGATGGAAAATGGAAGATTCGAAAGGGTGACAATACACCCGGACTGGAGACAGTTCATCATTGAGGAACTGCCCACAATGCTCCTGGCCGCAGTGATGCTCATCATCGGCGGTTTGGACCAGATGGAGATGAAGTCCATATTCTTCTGCATAGGTCTGGTTCTGGTATTCGTCGCTTACTACAGATATGTCTATCTGAGAGGCACAGAATACACCATCACCGATGAGCAGCTTGTCTACGAGCATGGGGTGTTCTCTAGAAGCAGGGACTACATAGAACTGTATCGCATCGTGGACTATGATGAGAAACGCTCTTTCCTGCAGATGCTGATGGGTCTCAAGACCATCTGGGTTCACTCAGGAGACAGAACCTCCCCAAAGGTAAGGATACTGGGAGTACCAGAGAACAGGGACATCGTCCACATTCTCAGGGAAAGAGTAGCATACAACAGATCAAGAATGAACATACATGAATTCGCAAACTACATCTGATAAGGAAAAGACTTCTGACAGACTGCCCAAGTGGGCAATCATCGCCATCGCCATGACAGTGACCGCCATCATCGGTTCAGTCAGAGCCAATGCTCAGATTGTCGTTGCCAATCCGCTCGAATGGGCGGTGCTTGCTGAAGGCAATGAACTTATCGACGGTCAGATCAAGAATGAAATCAGCGGTCAGGCCAAGACGGCTGTCCTACAGAATACCATAGCTGCAGAGTTCAACCAGATGCGCAAGTGGGAAGACAAGTACAACTCATATCTGAAGACCGTGGATTCGTATGCCTCCAGCCTGAAGGCCGCGACTCATCTCTACAATGATGGTGTCCGTCTCTTCATAAACCTTTGGAGCATCAAGAAAGCCATTGCAGACAATCCACAGGGAGTGGCTGCCACCTTGAGCATGAATAACCTGTATCTGGAGACTGCCACAGAACTCATGACAGTCTACACGATTCTTAGAGATGCTGTCGCCACTGGTGGTGAAGGTAATATGCTCACAGGAGCTGAGCGTTCACAGACACTATGGATGATAGAGGACAGGCTGAAGGCCTTCAACCATAAGCTGTCCCAACTGTCACTCTCCCTTCGATACTACACTCTGAATGATGTCTGGTATAATGCCACGGAAGGAATCATAGACCGTTCCTACGGGGACATTGCTGCCCAGGCACGAAACAGATGGATGCGGTCAGCCAAAATAAACTACTAAGACATGAAAAGAAGATTCTCACTGCTTGTGACGCTGCTCGTCACAGCAATAGTAAGTTTCACGGCCAAGGCACAGTCAATCGACCCTACCCTTGCTGCCATGATAGCCCTCTATACGGAGAAAGCAGAGAATTCCCTGCAGTCACAGGAGAAGGCTATGCTTCTTGAGACGACTGGACACATCTGGATCCAGGAAGAAGTCGACGGAACCTATCAGCTGCAGAAAGAGTTCAATGAATACCTTGACACCTTCCATGGCATCATCGTCTATGCAGCACAGATCTATGGATTCTATCACGAGATAGACAAGATGGCTGACAACATGGGACAGCTGACTACCCTAATTGGAGACAGTCCAGCAAACGCAGTCGCAGTGGCACTTTCAGCGAACAGGAACAAGGTATACCGGGAGGTCATCATGCAGAGCGTGGAGATAGTCAATGACGTAAGGCTTGTCTGCCTATCGGGTTCAAAGATGACAGAGAAAGAACGGACAGAAATCGTCTTCGGAATAAGACCGAAGCTCAAATCCATGAACAAGAAACTACAGGCTCTTGCCAGAGCAGTCAAGTACACCACCATGACAGATGTCTGGAACGAGATAAACGACAACCAGCCATCAAAGGCTGATGTCAAGTCAATCTCAAAGTCTGCCATGCAGAGGTGGAAGAGCTATGGAAAGAGTGTAAGACCATAATACAAGACTAAGAATGTGAGGTGGGCATCATTACTAAAAGTTGGAGCCAAGGCTGCAACATTAGCCGGAAAAGGCGTAAAAGCCACCGCAGAAGCGGCTGGAAAGGCAATTATACATCCTCAGACAACGCTCAAAGGTGCTGGTACAGCCATGAAGACCGCCGCTGTCGGAGCAGGTCTCGGATATGTCGGCTGGCAGAAGCTGACAACAGATGAGAGCGTGGTAGGCATCGTGAGCAATGCCATCATCGGAGAGAAAGGCACTCAGGCTGTCAGCGACACAGTACATGGAGCAGTGGACGGGATTCGAGACCTCAAGGAATCTATGAGCGGAATGACAGAAACTGTAAGCAGTGCCATGGGCAATGCAGAAGAGAAGATGAACGGCATATCGTCATTCATCGGGAACATGACATCCGGAAATGGAGGCAGCATGATCGGAAACTTTCTCGGTAATCTGACTCGTGGCAACGTATCAGGACTTGGAATCATGGGGCTCGCCCTGTCCGCATTCCTACTGTTCGGAAGATTCGGATGGATGGGAAAGATAGCAGGTGCTCTTATGGCCATGATGATGATCGGAAACAATTCCCAGACAGTACAGAGCCAGGTAAGGCAGGCTACTCCTGCCCTTGCAGCACGTCAGACAAGAGAAATAGACATGACTTCCCAGAATCAGGAAGCTGAACAAGTACACAGATCAAGAAGATAACATCAAAAAGATATGGAATATACACAGGATATGATACTCAGGTCTCCTTCTGGCTACTGCATGCCGTTCGAGGAGAAAGGAAGGGATGTGGAGATGACTCTCCCCTACGGCAATCAGACCCATCCACAGACAGGCAGGCAATTCTTCCATCATGGTGTGGACTTCAAGGCACCGCATTACCTGCTGGCTGCTGTTGCAAGCGGTGTTGTCACAGGTGTCGGCAATGATGCTATCCACGGGACCTATCAGGTAATCCGCTACGGAGACTATGAGGTGAAATATTGCCATCTCAGTACAGTGCTCGCCACCTTCGGAGAAAGCGTGAAGGCTGGGGAAACTGTCAGCGTCAGCGGAGACTTTCTACACATAGAGACAAGATACAGAGGCGAGGAACTCGACCCGATTGAGTTCCTGACCATGATCTATGGCAACATCAAATCATCACAGAGACAGAAGAAGCCGTTTGAGGCAACTGACTTTGACCTCATTGACGGCATTGTCCATACTGACTACGATGCCGACAAGGACGAGATCGAGCAGCTTTTTCTCAGGTTCTTCCCTGCATACATGAATGACCTGAACACTGGTCAGTACATCCTTCCGGGGCGTACTGAGCAGATGCTCCGGAATATATTGACCATGGCTTCAGCCAAACAGTGGTTCTTTGAAGTCATTCCGACTATGGAGAACCCAATGGGTATGGGAAGAAGAAGTATCCCTGCAGCCAGCAAGGTACAGAATGTCCTCATAAAGGATTTCCTGAACTATCTGGCATTGAAACATGGAACCTATCTCTCTTCCTGGGGTGATGAAGTAAAAAAAAAGCCTTCGACGAAGCAGTAGCAGACAGTGGCTTGATTGACCCTCTGGCAGACCTCGACATCACAGTACAGAGCTTTGACATACCTAGAACGGTGAGCGTCTATCCGGACCAGGTCGGCTTGCGCTGGTGGACAAAGGCATGGTTCAACAACCGCAAGGATGGCGAGGCAAGCGTCGAGATATCCAGACAGATGGCTCTTGCCTTCATCAGGAACCAGATAGACAAGGATAAATGGCTTGAGGAACATTTCCCGAAGCAGATGGAAGTCTATCATAATGCCATCCAACAGACAAGGGAACAGCTTATCGAGCAGATAAACATTTAAAGAATCGACTATGACAGATACAGAACTATTCCAAACCAAGGTCATCCCCATAATGGACAGTGTCGCCAAGGATCTGAGGGCGAAACAGGTCGAGGAATACCGTAAGGAGTCATTCTCATTGAGAGGTGTCCTTGCAGGAGCTGCAGGGCCTGACGGTGGAATGGCAGCTGACTCAGCATTCTACCACAACCTCAGAATCAATGGAGAATGGAACTCCAAGACTGTCGAGGACTATATCAGGATGGTCAAGGATGAACTGAAAAGACAGAATATCACTGCCTCCCCTCAGATGGAGAAGATGATGATAGACAAGATGGTCAAGGACCAGATGCCCAAGTCATCCATAGAATATATCCTCCGCAAAGCCGCAGGCAACTCACTGTTCTCCCTTGCAGAGGAAGCCATCAAGTCACCTCTTCAGAAAGAGATCGATGCCAAGGGTGAAGCGATGTATAATCCTTCCAATCTTGAGAAAGGTATTGGTTGGGGACTTGGAGCCGCAGCTGATTTCATGGCAATGGGTGGATCAGGGTTAGTCAGCGGACTAAGCTATGTCGGTACTGACATAGCCATAAACTCGGTCTCAGAGCATCTTGAACAGAAGGCAGAGAACGTGTCGACACAGGAAAGTCGGACAAAAAGTGAACCTGAAATCCATGTTCCTCTCGTCCTCAGACCTGGTCAGGAGCAGAACTGGATAGAAGATCAGAAAAGGAAGACTGAGAGCAAGACCACAGAACCGGCTAAACCCGAGGAAGTGACAAGACAGGAAACGGTTGCAGCTGCTGAAATGCCCGCACCAGAAGTGGAAGAACAAGCCCCTTCTCCTGTAGTCACAGAACAGGTTCAGCCTTCGGAAAACAATTCGAACGGTTGGAATGGAATCCTATCAGGGCTTGGGCTGTCGGGCATCAGTGATATCGGCAGAAACGCAGGATACATACTGGCCATGCTGCCAGACATGCTGCTTGGCATGTTCACAGGGAAGACTCAATCCTTGGGCTTGAAGGACAACATGATTCCTATTGCCAGCATCATTGCAGGCATGTTCGTCAAGAATCCACTGCTGAAGATGACACTCATCGGGCTTGGTGGAGCGAACCTTCTCAACAAGGCAGGACATGAGCAACTGGCACAGAAGAGCGGCAATATCAACATAAGCCAGAATGGAACCACATACAGACAGTATTCTGAAGAGCAGCAGGATTCTCGCATAAGGGATACACAGCTCCAAGGCAACACGCTGATTGCGACTATTGACAACATCCCTGTGACTATCGCTCTTCCCGATAAGGTCGTGGATGCATACCATCATGGCGCTCTACCAATGAGCACACTAGCTAATGCAGTCCTTCAGAGATGTGACCAGATGCAGCAGATCAGCCAGGCACAGGAAAGATTCGAGCAGCAGACCCAAGAGACAACTAGAACCATCTCACAACGATAACTAACAAATAAGAATACCGCTATGACAGAAAAGAGCAGGCAGGAAACCATTGCTGCGCAGCGACAGACAGAACTGCTGTGTGAAGCATTGGAAAGAGCAAAGAACAACGGTGGCATCCTCCTTAACCAATCAGGCAAACTGGAACCATCGTTATACCCCAAAGGAACGGATGTATCAGCCTTCAACGCCATCATGCTGGCACTTCACTCAGATCTATCCGGATACAAGACCAACCAGTACGTGTTGTTCTCCGAAGCGAAGAAGCGTGGAGAAAGCGTCCAGACCGGACAGAAAGGTGTCCCCTTTCTATGGTATTCATGGAACGAGTACTCCAGTAAGGCAGACCCAGAGAAGAAGATTTCCAGAGAAGATTACAAGGAATTGTCAGATGAACAGAAATCGCAGTGGAAACCAGTACGCCAGCGTGAGGTTCGTACGCTTTTCAACATCGACCAGACAACACTTCCTCTCGTGGACAAGGAATCATATGAAAAAGCCGTAAGAAACTATGGCACGGCTGAAGACAGGGGCATCACTGAGAAGGATGACAAGAATTTCCGAATGAGAGTGAACCAGTTTCTTCAGGCAGTAAGCCAGAACCTTGTCCCTATCCGTAAAGACGGGACCGGTATCGCTCATTATGATACCAGCAAGGATGTCATCCACCTACCGGCACAGAAGCACTTCGCCACCTATGCCGACTACATCCAAGAGGCAGTCAGAAAGATCGCAACAGCAACTGGTCACCCTCTCCGAATGAGCCGTTCCGGTGTTGAGATGGAAAAAGGCAACTCTCCATCAGAGAACATGATCCAAAGAGAGAAGCTTGTGACAGAGCTCACTTCAGCAGTCACTCTGAACCGAATGGGTCTTCCAGCCAGAATTGCACCGGAAAACATTCAGCATATTGATGCATGGCAGAAGGCACTCAGGGAAAACCCTACACTCCTGGATGCTCTCGAAGCAGATGTCAACAACTCCATCAGCATGATTGCAAGAGCCGAGAGCGGAGAGAAGATTGTGAAGTCACCGACATTGGAGCCGGTAGATACCCAGTCTGATACGATCAGTGCCAAGGTTGTCATGCTCCGTGATGACAATAACCAGTGGGCACTCTACATCAAACCAGAGAATGAGAAGGGATTTGCTGTACATCCAGACAAGGAAGACATAAACAGGTTCTTCGTGACAACGAAACAGGGAGATGACCTGGTAACGGAAAGAGTACGCCAGGACCTTGCACAGAAGTATTACAACATCACTAATTCCTTCCCGGATAGAAAGATCGATCTGTTCAACAGCAATGTCGCTCCTGAGGATCAGGCCATGATCCAGAAGGTCAACATCTATAAGACCAAAGGTGAAGATAGCAAGATTCTCTGTCTCCCTACTATTGAGGGTCTGGAATCAGTCAAGCCTCGTGTTGTCTCATCTGCACAATGGCAGCGCATGTGGATAGCGGAAGACAAGAATGAGTACAAGCAGCGGCTCGCCGCAACACTCTTCGCTGACGTAATCAAGCAGCAAAAAGAGAAGCAGATGGCAGAAGCCAAGAAACAGGAAGAGGAAAAGCGGAAGAATTCCCCAGAGCAGAAGGCAAAGGAAGAGAGGGAAGAAAAAGCCAAGGAAGAGCTTACCAAGGCTGAGACCAAGGTAGTCGCAGGAATCGTCCTGTCCCCTATTCTCCGTCAGTACAATGACATCAAGTCAAAGCATCCTGACGCACTGCTTCTATTCCGTTCCGGGGATTTTTACCAGACGTATAAGGATGATGCACGCAAGGCGAGCAATATCCTCGGTATCACACTGACAAAGAGCAGCAAAGAACAGGATGAAACAGGAAAGCCTCTTGAAATGGCAGGATTCCCATACCATGCTTTGGACACCTATCTACCGAAGCTCATCAGAGCTGGTGAACGAGTAGCCATTTGTGACCAACTTGAGCTTAACAAGCGTTTGGCAGAACAGGAATCGGTCAAGCCAAAGGTGGAACAGAAGCAAGAGGAAGAGAGACATGGGTACCACCGCTAGACATATCGCCCTGGTGCTGACCATGACCTTTCTTGCAACAGCAAATGCAATCGCAGGAAACAATGAAACAGCACCAAGGTTGAACACAATATCTATCAGAAGAACTATGAGCAAATCCAGCGAATATGTAGACAAATACGCAGAGGCAGCTATGGAGCAGATGCGAAAATATGGCATCCCTGCCTCAGTCACACTCGCCCAGGGAATCCTTGAGAGTGCAAGCGGTCAGAGTGAGCTTTCCAGAAAAGGAAACAATCATTTCGGCATAAAGGCATCGTCAACATGGCTAGAGAACGGTGGACGATATCTCGTTTACACCGACGACAAGCCCAATGAGAAATTCTGCCAGTATGCATCGGTAGCCGACAGCTACGAGCATCACTCTCTCTTTCTGAAAGGAAACAAGAGATATGCGGATCTCTTCCAGCTCTCCCCCGATGACTATGTCGGCTGGACCAGAGGTCTGCAGAATGACGGCTATGCCACAAGCAAGTCCTACGCTGCCAGTCTTCAGGCCGTAATCAAGTCAAATGGCCTTGACAAGTATGACCAGATGGTGATGAAAGAGAAAGGATGGCAGTCTACCCTATCCCAGACATCAAGTACTGCTGAACTGGCTGCCAAGTCACAGGAGAAACCTGATGACCATACCAAAGCAGTCTCCACTCCTGTACAAGAAGAGCCTAAGGTCGAAGAGAAACAGAAGCCCCAGGACAAGGACTTCTTCAATACTATCCAGGCTTTTGCAGACGGAGAAGATAACTCTTGGTCAAAATTGCTCGGCTCTTCAGTAGGCAATTCGTTTGCTGATCCCATCGTTGAAATCGCCAGTACCCTTTTCGCAGACCTAATGGCAATGGCTATCCAGATTGACAACAACGGATTAGTCCAGCAGCAGGAACAGACGGTGTCTCAAGGCATGGATGCAAACGCACTGGCAGCTCAGAACTTCGACAATGCCATGGACTCGATGAACAATAACACAATAAAAAGAACAAGATCATGATCAAATGCAATGTAACACTGATCGGAACCATCTCACGTGATGGTGAGATCAAGAAAGACAGAGAAGGCAAGGAATTTATTGCTTTCGGAGTAAGCACATCGGTAAAGGCTACCCAAGGCATCAGCAAGATCGTTGATGTCAGTGTTGCCATGGATGCCAGCAGTCATTCCAGATTGGAATTCCTGCATGGAGAGCGTATTCAACTGACAGGAACTCTCACATTCAAGAAGAGAGATGAATTCCTGTATTTCAACATGTCTGCAGATGACGCAGTCCACAATCCGACACAGGAGGACGGCATCTCAGGAACAATCACCTTCCGTGGTACTCTTGGAGGCAAGGAGTTAACCGAAAAGAAGGGAAAGAAAGGTTCATACACCATCTTTGACGGCTACAGTTCAGAGAAGGTTGACGAGAACCAGTATGCCTATACTTGGGTACACTTCATTGACTTCAGCGGCAATCGTCCTGACTGGTTAAATCCTAAGACAGCCATTGATGCAGAAGGAGAGCTTGAGTTGTCTGTATACAATGACAGAGTAAATATCACCTGCCGTACCACTTCCCTTTCATTATGGGAAAAGCAGAATGCTAATCAGTAAGCGCTATGGCTAAGAAGAACTATAATTCCGACGGCCAGAGTGCAACAGACAAGGCTCTGGACAAGTTCACCGAATTGATGATCGAGAAAATCGAGAATCTTCAAGGTGACTGGAAGAAGCCTTGGTTCACACCAGGTGTCGCACAGCCACCAAAGAACCTGTCTGGAAGACATTACAACGGAGGCAATGCCTTGATGCTCATGATGCAGGCAGAGAAGATGGGATACGAAAGTCCTGTCTGGGGAACCTTTGACAGAATCATCGGTCTGAATTACAGCAAAGACAAGGATGGCAGAAAATCCCAGCTCGTTGACAAGGAAGGCAATGCTCTACCTTCAGTCAGCGTCAACAAGGGAGAAAAATCATTTCCTGTCTTTCTGACCACGTTCACGGTTGTCAATCCTGATACCAAGGAGAAAATCCCTTACGATGACTACAGACAGCTACCTAGAGAAGAGCAGGCTAAGTACAACGTCTATCCTAAGCTTAACGTTTACAATGTTTTCAATGTCGCAGCACAGACAAACATCAAGGATGCAAGACCTGAGCTCTATGAGAAGATAATGGCCGAAGCCAAGGGACAAGTTGAGCATCAGGAAGGTGATCTGAAGAGTCATCCAGTCATAGACAAGATGATTGATGACAATCTCTTCTACTGCCCTATCAAGCAGATTAAGGGAGATGAAGCCTATTATTCGATATCCAAGGATGAGATTGTTATACCGACCAGGGAGCAATTCATAGACGGAGAGGCATTCGCTTCAAATACGCTCCATGAATGTGCTCACGCTACAGGTGCAGAATCCAGACTTGATCGATTAAAGCCAACTGCGTTTGGCTCTGAAGAGTACGCCAGAGAAGAGCTAACGGCTGAACTTTCAGCCGCTGTTGTTGCAAGTCAATACGGCTTGACCAAGCACGTCAAAAACGACAGCGCTGCCTACCTAAAAAACTGGCTTAGTTCACTGCAACAAAGTCCTGATTTCCTGAAGACCGTCCTTAACGACGTGAAGAAGGCTTCTAGTTTGATCAATCAAAGACTTGAGGCCATCCAGTTGGAAATGGATAAGGGAGAGAAGGCTGATTTCTCTCAGTTCAGGCAAAACACTTCAGATGTAAAGTCGGTTGGACAAAACCAGCAGGAGGAGACAGAAAAACAAGCCGCGAAAGAAGTTATTCAAGAGAATCATTATCACCGTTCTAGATAATGACCTACTTTTGAACCGATATCCAACCCTAACAAGAATAGGGTCGTCTTAAAACTGGAAAAAAGCCCTCGCATTTTGATGATGCGAGGGCTTAATATATAGTAGTACTATTCAAATTAATCTTGATAATTTACACCGTGTTTATCAAGAGCGGCGCGAATACTCATCGCAACATGATAAGCAAGATTTACAGGTACTGCGTTGCCAATCATCTTATAGCCCATATTGACATCTGTATAAAGGAATACATGATCATCAGGGAATGTTTGTACGCGTGCTACTTCACGAACAGACATTCTGCGATAGAGATGTTCTTGACCAGGAACAAATATTTGTTCATTTTTCTCAACCTTAATCATCTTTGGAGCCTGTGGATGCAACTGACATTGGCGACCACTTGCCTGTACAGTAAAACCAGGCTCATCCCAAGATCTAACTCGATTACGAGACATGAAGATTGGAGAATATGCGCCAATAAAATATTCATGATTAGGAACGGCACATGCATCACCATTAGTCTTATTATGCTCCTTTGCAGGAATCGCGTTATCTTTCAAGTCCCAAATGCATTCTCTCAAAGTAGGCTTGTGCTCACAAGGTGTTGGATATTCAAAATCGTGGATATTCAAATCCTTTCTGAAACCAATATAAAACACACGATCTCTATCCTCGGGACAATCAAAATCATTGGCATTCAACATCTTGAGGTTAACATCATATCCTGCTTCATCAAACAGACGCATAAAGCCATCTACTGCTTCAGAATGACGCTTTGCCAACATACCAGAAACATTTTCTGCGACGAAAAACAAAGGCTGTGCTGCTTTAAGGATACGAATGTACTCATAAAACAACTGACCACGAGCGTCCTCGATACCCTTCAAACTACCAGCCTCACTCCAAGACTGACATGGAGGACCTCCAATAATACCGGTAACTCTTTCGGGGAATTCACTCTCCTTTACATCACGGATATCACCTTCAATGAGGTGTGTATCTGGAAAATTCGCCTTAAAAGTAGGACAAATCTTAGGGTCAAACTCGTTTGCAACTACGGTGTGGAAACCTGCATTATGGAAACCTTTATCAAGGCCACCAGCACCAGAAAATAAACTGATCAATCTCATATTTATATAGAATAACAAATTAGTTTACAATGCATTGCAACAGCAGGATTGTTAGGATCCGCCATTATTACATCTTCTACAAGCAAATCATTGCTTCTTAAGTTTATTATATTTTGTCTGTCAACTTGCGGTAAACTATTAAACTTTGATAAAGGCATTAGAACATTCATCTGAAACGCCGCTGTTTTATCAAATCTAAATTTTTGTGGATTAGCATAATTAGCGCCATATTGCTGAATACACCTAGTAATACAATGCTGGAACAAGACATTTGGGTGATCCAACATCCACATGGATCTTACTCGTAAATCTGCTGTACCTAATGGATCCACATCAAGTGCTTTTGCTAATTCATTGGTTGGAATCCAGTTGTAATTAGGGATAGCTTCAACTGCAGTTTTAATATCCTGCTCAAGGGTTCTGAACACTTGCTCATTCGGACTGAGGCAATCACCATAAATCATCCATATTTTGTTCGGACCGATCTGCGCTTGCGGTTCAGTGCCTATCACATATAGAATATCTTTTGACTGCCAGTTTCCACCATCACAAGTTCTTGCAGAAGCTGAGATTTTAGGATTGTTATGGTATAATTTATTTATCGGGCATGAACTATTCAACTGCAGCTGCCCAAGTCCTGTCTCTTTTTTTACTTCAATTGCATCTCCTCCTGTTAGAATCATATCAGGAGGATTATTAGCCGTACCTAAATGAGAGAAACATGTATTAACCCATCTTTGATTTCCTCCAGCGGCTCCAAATGTTCCTGCAAATGCATCCTTTACAAAACCCTCTAAAGTTGCACCTCTAGCATTCATCATGTTTCCGCCACCATTTGGAGCTCCATTAAATGCCTGTCGATGGTTAATGATGTTAATAATTGCCTTTATGATATTTGACATAACCTGTGGAATTATTATGATTTGATCTTAATCAGATACTTTGTAATATCAATATTTTCACTTGGTTCATTAAAGTTCCAAAATGTCATTACATTATCTTCTTTATGCTTTATTCTCACATGGTATTGGCGACCCTTTTTGCTCTCACCTTTCCAGCCAGAGAATTTGTTGTAATGCAATACCACATCTATAGGGATCACTAACACACCATAATTACCTGCTGTGAAACAGATTTGTTCACAACCAATCTTCTTAAAATATGAAGTGATACAACTGTACCAATAATAGTTCTCTGGATATAGTTTAGAATTAATTATTGGTAACAATTTCCCTTCTACGGTTTTGTATATTGAACGCTCAATCTTTTCTAAAGGATCGAATTTTAAGTTCTCAGGAAGAAGGTCACAAATCTCTTCGAGCGTCAAATATGTCTTTTCGGTGGAGGACATGATGTTTTACCATTTGCAATTATACTTAATATTGACATCTGCAGGCATACCCACAATCTGCACATCAAATTTCAAAGATGGTTCTATTACATCTTTTGCATTGTGGATACGGAATGAGAATTGCCAACCATTATCGAAACACATTACCACTGTTGTCTTGCTACCTGGTTTAAACCCAATGTGAAGTAAGGTTGTAGGTAAATTCACTACAGGTACCTTGATTAATGGCTTCTGAACTCTACTTGGCTGATTGAGGGTTCCATACATATTAAAAGATTGAATGGTGGTAATCCTCTTGCTATCAATACTAATGACTTTATAAAAATCATACTTACTAAGCAGATATTCAACCATTCGTCGAGGAACTTGATGATTCTTAGCCACTTGAGTAGAGACCTCTTTCACAAAAGCATTAAGCAATGGGACATACACTTGATCTTCCTTTGATGGCAGTTCTCTAAAGTATGTTCCTCTGTTCTTTTCTGTTTCAAGGAAGTCAAAGATGGGCTTAACATCACTCCAATAAGTCGAAGAACATGGTACATCATACCACTTTAAGCCGAAATCAAGAGTCTTTGCAATACGACTATGTTTGACAGCCATGTGATTATGCTTGATACTCAAACCAATTTCCCAACGAATATCCTTGCGTTCAATAATAATATCACGAACGTCAGCTTCTTCACCATGCTGATCATTTTGGATAAATAAATTGAGAATATCATCGCTTTGTTCAATGATATTAGGTTCCATTGCAAAAATCGTTTCTATAGTTGATCTTGCACTTAAAGCATATAACTGTTGCTCATTTCTACTTAATGTGCTCCAAGCATATTCAGCCGCCTCATAGCTACTATTGAATATAATTCTAGCTTTTCGAATTTGATTGATGGCATCATTAAGAGACAACAAACATATGAATTCATAAGCTCGGCCTTGATTATTACTAGCGTTACTCATATCAGTATATTTTTATTATTTCTTGTTCTCTATTTCTGTTTCTCGAATCAGTTCCTCCATCTTCACATCAAGACACTTCGCTATCGCCACGAAAGCGTCTAGAGGTGGTTGTGTAGTATTTGTGCACCACTTTGAAACAGTCGCAGGATCTCGACCTATCTTCTCTGCTAGCCATTTGTTGGTCCTGCCTTGTTCAGCAAGAACAACCTTGATCTTATTCAATCTATTATCCATGACCATGTCAATTAATATTTATGCAAAAGTAATAAATTAGCCGCACGTGACCTCAATAATCACAAGAAAACATCGTAACAATCGCAAATTAATTGCTAAATCAGAAATTTTAATTGATGAATCTATCAATTTTGGACTCATATCACACTTCCAAACAGTAGAGCAAGCACACACTATATAGTGTAAAACTTATCTAATGATTATATACTAAGAAGAGAGGGGAACCATCACGGCTACCCTCTCTTGCATAAATCATGAAATGAATCAAACAAATAGTTACAACACAAGTTCAACCCTGCAATGTCTGTTAACAGCTGGAGGACTGAACTTTTCTATTCCACCATCGACCTCCATCTGTATCTTCTCACCAGGCACTCCCCTCTCCTGGAGCATCTTTGAGATATATTCTGCTCTTGATTGGGATAATAAGCCATTACCATTGGCTGAGCCTGTGGCTGAGTCAGCGGCTCCAGTCACACGAACTTTCAAATGCCAGCGTTTGGCCTCATCTGCGATGGCATCTACATTCACCATCTGTGAAGGATCCGTCAACTGAGTGGTGCCAATCTTAAAGAATACATATACAGGAGTTCCTATTGGGCATTCTTCTTTCAGTATAGCTGTGATGTATTCAACGGCACTGGCATCCATGCCAGAACTATCTCCCATAATTGCCATCAAGTCCTTGTACTTGGAATCTACTCCATCCTGTACAGATGAAGCTTTTGAAATGGATAAGACATTACCATCATTGTCTTTCATCCCTGTAGCACCAGTATGCTCCGTCCTTGAAGAGAAAGACAAGTTGTGTCCACCATTTATGGAATCATTCCCATTCCAGGAACGATCTGCAAGCCTGGCTCGAAGTGAGTTCAGACCGCTATAGCTGTTGACCGGATGATTATGGCATCCGCAGTCACACAAATAGTGATAAAACTGGCTGGACGTATCCGTCATCCTGGTCTCCGGTTCTTGAGCAAACATCTTCAGAGATGCTAATGCCAGGAACAATGTCATTAGTATTTTACCTTTCATAAGATCATTCATTTATTGTTATCGATTAGTACTTGTCGGCAATCATCGCTTCATGCGCTGACCACTCGGCTTCATCATGCGACGGGACTGTGCCAGGCATCGGCGCATCCATTCGCGTTCATCCTCTTTCGGATCCTTGCCCCATCCGCTACCGGGATGCCCGCCACCACCGCCACAGTTCTGGGCAAATGCCGTGGCCTGATCAACCATTCCCATCGAGAGCACAGCTGCACAAGCTATGATGTTCATTCCCCTACTGGTCATGTCCTGAAGGAATGTTCCATCAAACAAGGCAGAGGCTTCCTGTGACAACGATGGCTGTACATTGTTGAACTCATTGACTACAGTCCAGAGGGCTTCAGATGTAGCCTTGTTCATCGACAGTTCAAGTTTCTCCTTGTTCGCCTTATCTATCTCTTTCAACAGGTCATTCTTCTCTTCCTGTGCTTCTGAAACTTGCTGCTGCAGTTCTGTAAGCTGCCTGTTCGCAAGCTTCAGCTTGACCTGCTTGTCGGCGAGTTTGTCAAGGATCAGTTCAAGCTTCTTCTCCAACGACAGCTCCTGTCTTGTCAGAGATGCCCTTTCTTCACGAGGAGTATTCTCATCCTCCAGAGCACGCTGGATCTCGTCAAGTTCATGTTCAACACGAGCCCTGTCCTCTGTAAGATTAGAGATCATCGTACCAAGACTCTTTATCTTTTTCTCAGCCTGACTGATCTTCCAGTTCATGTCAGAGAGTGTGGCAGATTTCTCCCCCACCTCCCTTTCCAGTGTGCTGCACTGGTTGGACAAGTCACGCCGGTATTCCTCAGTGCTCTGATGCTTCCTGTGAGTGACTGCTACACTGTCTCCACGCCTCAGTCCCCACTTCTCATTGACCTTTGCGAAGGCATCATGAAGAGCCAGGGTCCTGCGTCTGAACTCATATTTGTCCGGGCCGCAGCATACCCTGCTGAACGAAATCTTCCCATCCGGTGTAACAGGTATTATGTCGGCATGGATATGGGGACTGCGCTCATCGAGGTGTACAACAAAAGACAGGATATTCTCCTCTCCAAAACGCTCGCAAATGACATCATACATGTCCTTTGCCCAGTCCTCGATTTCAGGATTTCGGGTTATGCCACTGTTGGACACTCCTGGAGTATAGTCAATCTGCTGGTCGCCGAACGCCATCCGACATAGGGTGTCGTGGGAGCCGCTGATGATGAAGTCCACGACAGTCCTGAACTTAGGGTCATCCGGATGTTTGGCATTGGGATCCTTTATACCTCTAGCTGAGATATTATCCTGGAACTTCTGGGGTATTGATCGGCTGCGGTCAACCGGCTGCACCTTTCCTCCCTTCACTATCTCGAAATTGAGATTCACACGTGAACGGTCGATGCGTCCGTTGGCGTTGGCACTCTCCCATCCCTTTTCCGTCCAGTCACGCTGGTGCTCGTTGCTCTGTGCTGTGGTGAAACCCTTCTTTGCCTGGAAGTGTACCACCTGCTTCTGTTCTTCCATTTCTGAGCCTTTTTGAGGCCTTAGATGACGAGTCTGAGATGCCGCAGCTTGCTGCTATCGTTGGCACTCTAGTAGGTCGCGTCAGTCGAACTACATATTGAGTTACCAACTACCCTCCTTTGATGTACAACGGGCAAGCCCGCCGCAAAAAATCGGAAGCATTACCGAAGGCTCGAAGAGAGGGAAAAGAGAGTATCCTGCGGAGCCATAGAACAGAGTCCAGACTCCAGATATAACAGCAGCAAGCGGAGCATCTGAAAAGCGCCTATGCGCTCAGCTTGACATCGAGGGCTGTGAAACATAACTTGAAGCCGTCATAGATCTTCTCCTTGGTGATGATGCCGAGCACCATGAGGTCATCAAGGAAGACGGTCACTGTATGACGGTGCCAGTTCCAGAGTGAAGCCAGCTGGGTAACGGTAACGATAAAAGGCTGGATAGTGTCAGCAGACTTCTCCTTCATCTGCAGAGCCTGCTGCTCCATCAGATAGCGGAATGCCTCGAACTTTGTATAACGGGTATCAGGCTTCTGGTGCAGAAGATCTGCCAGCTCTTTCGGAAGAGAGTGTGTATAGTCAGGGCAAGGAATTGCCTGCACTTTTTCTTTTTTCTTTGTCATAAGTTTTAGAGGTTTATAGTGTAAAAATGCCACCACCGATGCTGTCATCTATGGGTCAGTCTATGACAACGGATGATGGCATAGATCAATCAGAAATACATTCGGAATATCTCATCGTTGGTATTATGGAATTCTGGATAATCTCCAGGATTTGCCATCACTCTGATAACCTTCTTTGAAGGATAGAAAAGCGATGCCAGCATTACTGTCGCCAATGTGACGCTGAAGGTGAAAAGCTCTTGCCTGATCAGCGAGAAGAGGAACAGAGCGAAGTACAGCCCCTGGATGACACGGTCTTCATGTAGCCAACTAAGGGTGGCAGATGTAAACTTCTCCCTTAGCAGAAGAAGGCCGACCAGAAGTTCCGGCATATCCCAAAGACTTGGCTCCTTGACCTTGAAAAACACGAAACTGTACAACAGAGAGGCAACAGGAATAGCCAACGTGTAGCATCTTCTGCATCTCACGTCTGATGCCATCTTTCGGCAAAAAGACATGACATTGTTCCTTGGTTTCTTGTAATAAACGAAGGGAGCAAGAAAAATTGCCAGCGGATAAACGAGAACCAGAGTTTTCAGAATTGCATCCATAGAAATATTAGTATTTTGATGTTTTATACTATTTAAGGATAGAGGCTAGGATTTGCCGAATAATGATATCCAGTCATCAGAGAGTTCAAGCTTGATGACACCATGTGTCGCAGAGAGTACTATGCGTTCCACATCCCAGCGGATCATCCTATGCTGAGCAAGCCTTTGCTTGAAACCGGCATCAGTATCCTCCAGATGACGCAGAGCCTGATGCAGGTCGTGGACAGGTATGGTGAAGACATGCCCCTTGGGATAGTTGCCTCTGGGATAGAACACCTGCAGGACAAGACATCGAGCCAGAACGTTGACCGCACGTCCTTCAACAACAGCCATGCAGGTCTGCATTCCGTTGATATCAATGACCTTTATCCATCCAGCGTTCTCCCTTATTATTGTTACCAGTTGCCTGTACACTTCCTCCTTCATATGATAGCATTACATGAAATCAGACACGAAGCGAGACATCTCCATCTTTGTCTTGAAATGTCCAAATCCGGAGTGCTGGTCAAGGTCATTCTTCAAGTCCTCCAGCATAATCTCAAGAGAGCTGTAGACATAGACATAGATGGTCTCAACCTTTCCGCTCATCTCAGTCTGAGCATTGAGCTTGTACATGTGACCGAAAGTCGGATTGGCATAGGCACAGCAGTGCTGGCCGCTATCTGTTGAGTCGGAAGTAACCATGTGATAAAGGATGTTGAGTTCCATCTGGTCCTCCATGTTGTCCATCACATCCTCAATGGACATCGGTTCAGACAAGGAGAAAGTAAGGATGGCGTAGTCATCATAGTTGTTGATCTCTTCCAGATGATTGAGGTCAATCAGTCCAGGAAGAAGCAGAGGTCCGAGAGACCTGAAGTTATCGATTTCTTTCTGTATCATAGACTTGATATATAGAGTTGTAGTATCTGTGAAGGTAGATTCACGACCAGACGTTTCATGGTGTCATCCATCTGTTCTTCTTGTCTAGCCATTTTGCTAAGGATGCTGGCAATTTCATGCATATCTTGAATCTGAGGTTCTGTCATGAGTGCCAGCGCAAATGAATCAATCGAGATGAACGGCTGTACAGTCATCCAGATGAAAGCGGCAGACAACTGAGGTTCCTGGTTCTTCATCTGACCAAGGCATTCACATGCGGCTTTGGCATTCTGAAGAAGCCGTCGGTTAGTCCTGACTGCCATGCTAGCCATTACATCATTAGCGGTAAGAGTTCCTATTGAAGAGGCTTTGAATACTCTCCTACAGATTGAATCCGTCTCGATAGTGACCTGAGTCATTGATTCTCCCATTGCTTCGCCAAGATGGAAAAGGTATCCGCGGAAAAGGATATCCTCGAACTTTATGAAACGGAAGAATTCCTCTTCGGTATTGATTCCGGTCTCATAGACCGAATGCACAAATCCGAAGTAGTTCTGTAAAGCCTTATCCTTTCTAGAATCCTTGAGATGAGCCTTGTCGAGATTATCAAAGAAAGGAAGTACAGATGCTTTCAGGGAGTCAAGGGATGAATCACGCCTATAGGGATTTGTTGCAGTCTTTAATGAAAGAACATCTTCATAACTGTATTCACCGGAACCGATGATTTTCAGGAAAGAGTTTCTTATGGAATCACAAGTACCAAAGAACTTCTCTTCCCTGCCATGATTATGCAGGTCTTCTGACTTGGACAGATAAGCATAGACCGTGTCACTGAGTTCCTGCCATTCGCATATCAGATCCGACAGAGATTCTGGGGTACATGAAGTATTGGAAGCTACCTTTTCCATGAATAATTGGTACTCTTCAAGAGCCATCTCTGGGTTCTTGAAGTTCCTGTTACCTGAGCATGAAACAATACCAATTATACAACATGTGACATAGATGGAGAATGTCATATTCCGCATGGTTTCCCCTGCTTTTCTTGTCATAATGATTTGCTTCAATCCAGTTCGGTTTAAACTTGTATTCATTATTAAACTATCTTAGTATCAATTATTTACACGATGCAAATATATGGCTAATCCTGGCATTTTTCGCCAAAATTGCCGACACTTTAATCTTTCTTATGAATTAGTACCAGAAGTACCATTATTTTGCAATCTGTAGTGTAACAATCGGAGTACCAATTAATAAATATTGCTAAATATTGAAGCAGTACCAATTAACCGTAGGAAAATTTCTGTAAATTCGTGGCAAAATGACAACAAAGCCATGGCAACTTACGGTTACATATTCATAACAACCCAGAACGAAAGGGACATTGATGAGCAGAGAGTTCAGATGCTTGCTCTCGACTGTGACAAGATAATCGAGGAGCCTTCTTCCCAGGAAAAGCTAAGGCCTGAATGGAGAAGGATGCTCAGCAACTTGAAGAAGCATGACACGATTGTGGTGTACAAGCTAAGTCATGCGCTGAGAGGTATCAGGGAACTTGGAGCATTCCTGGATCTTGTCTCCAGATATCAGAT
The DNA here is from genome assembly GCA_024402125.1 of Bacteroidales bacterium. Taxonomy (GTDB): domain Bacteria; phylum Bacteroidota; class Bacteroidia; order Bacteroidales; family UBA932; genus Cryptobacteroides. The sequence goes on along the minus strand of JAKSJT010000002.1, from coordinate 9,601 downwards.
ACGACTCATTAGTATTATGGACCGAATCGATACAGACAATGAAGTCTATGACGATACTACTGTAGCTGATGTTCTCAAGGTCATCGGTTCACTGTCTTCAGAAGTAGCGACCTTACGCAAGCAGGAAATAAAGGCTCTGAAGAAGGTCAAGACGGTCAAGAACCCTAGACTACTAAAGACAGAGCTTAAGATTGACAGAGAGAAGACCGTTGTCAACATGTACAACTCTGGCCATTCCATTGATGACATCTGGGAAGTGAGCGGCTACAAGAGCAGAACCAGTGTATTCCGTGTGTTGAATAGATATGGTGTTCAACTCAACAGAGGCCGTCACCAGGGACCTATCAAGAAGAAAGGAGAGTAACCATGAACATTGAAATGACATTACTCGAAGCTATAAAGGCTCGCCATTCGGTGAGGCGGTACAAGGACACTCCCCTTCCTGCAGATGTAATAGAGACACTACTACAGAAGATCAGTGAGGTCAATGCTGAAGGGGGCTTGCATATCCAGCTCGTCACTGATGAGCCGAAGGCATTCAAGAGCATCCTGAACTACGGAACCTTCAGCGGTGTGACCAACTACTTCGTGGTTGCCGGGCAGAAGGCTGATGATCTTGATGAGAGAGCTGGCTACTACGGAGAGCAGCTTGTTCTGCTGGCCCAACAGCTTGGTCTCAACACCTGCTGGGCAGGGCTTACCTACCAGAAGGTCGCCGGAACCTATGCCCTAAACGAGGGGGAAAAGATAGTCTGCTACATAGCCCTCGGTTATGGTGAGACACAGGGAACTGAGAGAAAGCACAAGTCCATCAGAGAGATAAGCAATGCCAGCGACCTCACGCCGAAATGGTTCAATAAAGGTGTAGAAGCAGCACAGCTAGCCCCTACCGCTGTCAATCAGCAGAAGTTCTACATTGAATATGTGGGTATCAAGGAAGGCAACAAGCATAAAGTTAGTGCAAAGTCCACATTCTCAATGATGGGTTATACTCAGCTTGACCTTGGCATCGTCAAGTTGCACTTTGAAATTGGAGCTGGAGTAGAGAATTTTGAATGGATTACCAACAATTAACAATAACAAAAATGGGTGTCACAAGTATCGTTTGCATATATTGGCTTTTCGCAATCGTATTAACATATATCATACGTGGCATAAGCTCAAAGAAGAAAGTCAAATTGCCATTTGAGGAGAAAAAGAAATTGGGTCGTGTAGTTTTGGAGCACATTGCTATATGGACAATCATCCCTATTCTTTTCCCTTTCTTTGCAATACCATATGCTATTAGAGCTGTGAAAAAAGGCCTTTCCAAAAACAAGCCTCGTGCGGTACCAAAAGACAAACGCAAATTCCTTAAGAAAGACACTGTCTTTGATGAGAACAACAACAGTGTCTCTCTAGCTGAATATAATTACAAACATGGCACTAATTTCACGTTGGACCAGGTCTATGGCAAAGGTTATGAGGCATCCTTAAATGATGACGAAAAAAAGGAGTTACGTAGTTCCTCCATGTTTGGTTACGTCAAGGTCTCCGACAATTTGCTAGACGACGTATATACAGAGTACTCTAAGATATTTGCAAACGCACTCCTTTCAGGAGACTTCACCATCTTAGAGCAGCACCTTGACCCCAAATGCGAATTAATACTCCACTTGAGCAAAAGCCATAATGGAGTAGACGATATTGTCAGCTACTGGAATGGCTGGCGAGAACGGTATGTCGTCTCTAAGCAAATCTCAAAATTTGAGGTATTACACAGCAACTATTTTGCTCATGCTTGTGTACAGATGGAAACCATGCTTGCCATAATGCATATTGATAAGAACAAAATAGTGAAGATGATTCTCATGCGCAGACATATTGCCGGAGGAGCATATGCACATCATGATGACCTTGTCAATGAATACCCTTTCAAATATTCATATATAAAGAGATTCCTCAAACCTCTGCGAGAAGCTAATGAGTTCAACGGACCTGTAGTCAAGGAAAACAGAATCCCTTGTTTTGATTGTGGAATACCATCTGAGAATCTCAATTGGTATTCTTCATATATCACTGTTGGCATCCACGGATATCCTGCAGTTGTTTCAATTTGTCCAAAATGTGGGAAAGTCATTGAGTATTACACAGAAGGAAGGTTCAGACTCGAAAAACCCGTCATTGATGAAATAATGATGCTCGAAGAATATGCTCATTGCTGGAACAATCGCACATTAGGCGATTTGGAAAATTATTTGTCGGATGACTTTCATTATACATCACATTGGGTATTTGAGGAGCTGGACAAGAATGGTTACTTGGAATACTTTGCTGGTAAACTAAACAAAATTGAAGAGACCCATTCTGATGTTAAGGCAAGACTAATGAATGACCATCTCGTTGTAACGCAAAACGGCAACAATGTTGTCATTGACGTTAAATTTAAGGACAACAAGATCATAAGCGCATGCATGAGTCCTGCCTCTTTCTTTGGAATTCCAGACAAAGAAGAGGTATCAAAGCCTGTCAAGTTTGACCTGTATGGAAGAAGAACATTTCACAATGCCTTACCTCTCAAAGGCACCAAATATCTCAATCTAATACCAGAGAACCTCGAAGCACAAAAATTGGATTATTTAAATCTCTCATCTTCAGACCCATATGTCAGAATGAAACTTAGGACCGTGGCAGAGGAATGCGATTGGCTGTTTCTTGGCCAATTAGACAAAGACAATCTTGAAATTGTCAAGCGCTGCTACAAGGAAGCTATGGAAGACGGTATTTACGAAGCTGCCAACAATCTCGGAGTTTTAGCAATTAACTATGAAGATAATGTTGAAGAAGGTAACAAACTGTTGAATCATGCAGCATTCCATGGTTCTCAGAATGCCATGATAAATCAGTTCACTTGCCACTGGAACAATGAAGAATACCTAGAAGGATGTGCCATGCTCGCGAATATGCAAAACAAAGCTAATCCATCATTAAAATGTCTTTGGAACCTGGCATACCTTTATTTTATGGGTGAAGATTATCCAAACAACAGGTTTAGCAAAGACGTTGATAAGGCAAAAACTATTCTGACATCAATAATTAACTACGATACGAAACTTATCTGTGAAAATGAAAAGGGCGTTCCAAATAGAGCATCGTTACTTCTCAATCACATAGACTCATTCAATATTTTTTCAGCCAAGGGTATCGAGTTTCATGATATCCTGCTAAACAGCGTTATCAAGACTCATTCCATAAAGGACAAAGGCGAAATTTTCTATAGGCTAACCTCGATAAGTTTAGAAGAAGGTAATCAACTTGGTTTAAGGATAGCCAATCAGAGAACATCGGAAACTGGCGATGTGTCGAACTTCTTCATTTATAATAATGAAGAAGCCGAAGATAAAGATATTAAGAAGTACCTCAAAGTCATGCCAACTGCCATGGGAGCATGGCAAGTATATTTAATGATGACAGCGCAAACGGTTATGCCTGTATTTTGGCATGGAGGATACATCGTTAGAAAGTTTATTTTCCAAGAGAGTGACCTTGAAGGAATCAAACCGTTAAAAGGTCTTGATTTATCAATTGTCAAACGACAAGGCATTCTTCTCCCTGCTGTAAAGATTGACTATGATCATGAAACAAATGAGTACAAAGCCACTGTACACTGTTGCTATTGGAACGATTGGAAAGGACTCATAAGGGAGAGTGTTTCCATAAGAATCAAAGACGGCACAATTACTTCATACAATACTGAAAAAGACTTCGTGCTTTACCAATACGATTGTGGTATTTTATTTTAATAATAACAGCAACATATAAGATTATGATGAAATTCATGCAAAATGGAGAGCCTTATGTGTTTGAGCATCATTGCTCTTCCAATGAAAGAGGCAGTTTAATGACGGAACAGGAAAAGCGTGAGTTCCTAGTACAAAACCTTCTTGACATATACAGAAGATGTAATATGTCTGCCTCTCGATGCGAGAAGCCATCCTTGTCCTTTTTCGACAAATTAAAAGGGAAGACAATCCCTTCATACTATCCGGACATAGTAATTAACAACTATCACGGCACCAAAGGTCTGACCGCATACTATATAGTATTGCCAAAAGGTACATCTGTAGGCAACATTGATATGAAGCAGTTACCTGATTATATGAGGTCCTCTTATGTAAAAATTATTTATGGTTCCGTATTCTGTCTGGAAGAGCAAGAACCAGAGAGATACAAAAAAGGATGTCATTTCGCTGCTCAGTATAAATCTCAAGCAGTTAATCCTATTCAGGTGAACAACCCACTTCCACGTGTATGTAACGACCAGGAACTAGCTAGTTTGTACGCACAAGCTTGGCAAAATCTTGATGCCAGACTGCTGAAAGACTATCTAGACAAGGATTTCCATTACTCAAACGATTCAGTCTTTGACGACATGGCCAGCAGGGATGAGTACTTGGATTACCTTGTAGAGAAATTCAATGTCCTTCGCAGAACACAATCTATCAAAAGAGTCCAATTAGGGAGAAACGGAGCAACAGGAGGATGGGCTGTATTAATCAAACAAATCCAAAATGACGGAATGCCTATTGTTTGTGGATTCTTCATTGAATCAAAGAACGGAAGAATTCTTTCTGTAGAAGTTCATGAAATGGACCTTCCTAACTTTTAAGCTTCATTCATAACATCAAATGATTTTTCGAAATACTCTCATTTTTATACTAATCTGTTTCTCATCTCTTCTTCAAAGTTGCACGATGAGGAATGGTACAGCTAAGTCTCAAAACGAATACAATCCAGACCTAGATTCGATACTGTATGTCAGGACTTGGAAGAACCCTACTGTCTATTTAACGGACAGGCCATCAGATGAAGAAATAAAAGAATGGCAGACAGCATGTGAGACATTCAATTCAGACATGAATAGAATGATGATACCATCTTCCATGAAAGGATATCCTATCGATAGGTATGTGACCTTTATGGACTTGGAAATGAGAGGATTTTATTCTGAGGAGCCATTCTATAACAATCCTAGTTTTACACTTTGGCGTCTTAATGAATACAGTCCATCCGAGCATGAGCCAGAAAACGAAACTGAAAGATATAATCTTCTATCTTCCCAAATGGATTCTGTCTTGACTTGTTATGGAGATGAGTCCCAATTTGACTTAAATGTCCACTCTGGTCTTAGTACAGAGTTTTCACGAATCTTGCTCAACGAATATTTTAAACGGATATGTAAGGTTCTTCCTGATCAGGAATCAGTACTACAACAAGAATATAATGCCTGGTTAAATTATTCAGATGCATCATTCGAGGCTTTTGACAAAACAATAATGGGTCCTGGATTCCAAGGATCTGCTTCTCCAATGGCTTACAGCAGTTTCAGAGAAGGATCTATTCTAATGATGTCCAAATCTGTTATACCTCTGTATTTGAACATTTCAGATCCAGAAAACTATAGCTCCCCTATCAACTTTTCAAATGTTTCAGCTGATCTGGTCCTGAATGAGTACACATTATTCAAAACAATATTAGCCGAGCGAAGTAAGAAACAAAAGGATCCTGAATTCAATGATCCAGAATGGTATTATCCACTTGAAGAACAGATTAACGCACTTGAAGAAGACCAGTTCGCTTGGGAGAAATGGATGAAAGCAAGATCTGTCGTCTCATCCACACTCGACGAGAATCTTCGAAATCAATATGATAACTTAACGAACAATATAAGGAGGAGAAAGCTAATAGACCTCAAGAACAGATATGAGGGCTTTGGTATGATGAGCGAATATCAATATGAAATGATTCTTAAATATGACTGTACAGATAAGGAGCTGGCAGATCACAAATATGAATAATTCCTTGAGAAGAGCTTCTGGCGATGCAAAAACTCGCAATATGAATATCAAATTAGCGAATTATAGTTAAAAAATAGAAGTTAAATTCATTTTATTGAGGCAAAATCACATATGAAACTGAATTATTATTAATTTTGCTTCTAGTTAATTAATGTAAAGAATCTATATGGCTAAAGACATTAATAGAATCAAGGTTATGCTTGTTGAGAAAAAGCGCAGTAACAAATGGCTTGCTGAGCAATTAGGTAAAGATCCTGCTACTGTTTCAAAATGGTGCACCAACACATCACAGCCTTCACTTGAAACTTTACTTGAAATAGCAAGACTTTTGGACATTAATTATACAGAGCTTGTTAGAGCCGATCAACTTAGTGAATAACTCATACTACAACAATCATGGCGAATTGGGATCACACATATATAAACATCAACGGTCAGGCCGTAAAAGCACAGGCACCGCTCATTGTTTCTGCCAGCAGAAGCACAGACATTCCTGCGTTCTATGCTGATTGGTTCTTTCACAGACTTGAAACCGGGTATTCAGCTTGGACAAATCCTTTCAATGGCGTAAAGTCTTACGTTTCTTATGAGAAAACTCGCTTCATTGTTTTCTGGTCGAAGAATCCAGAACCGCTGATTCCATATCTCCATATACTCAAGGAGAAAGGTATCAAGTGCTATATCCAATATACCCTTAATGATTATGAGGATGAAAAACTAGAGAAAGTGCCTTCTCTGGAAAAACGTATTGATACATTCAAGAAGTTGGTATCAGAGTTAGGACAAGGAAGAGTTGTCTGGAGATTCGATCCTTTGATTCTAACTGAAGATATAACTATTGACAAGCTATTGAACAAAATCCAGAATATTGGAGATCAGCTTAAAGGATATACTGAGAAATTGGTGTTCAGTTATGCTGACATTGAGTCATACAAAAAAGTAAAGTCTAATCTGCAAAAGAACAACATTCCATATAAAGATTGGTCAATTTCTCAGATGGATGAATTCGCTGCAAGACTATCCAAGATGAATGCGGAAAGAGGTTGGAAATACACCCTGGCCACATGCGGAGAAAAGATAGACATTGAGAAGTATGGCATTGCCCACAACAGATGTATTGACGGTGATCTGATTACGAGAATCGCATGGAATGACAGCGTCCTAATGAAGTTCATGGGCGTAAAAATCATGGATGCTCCACAACCGGACCTGTTCGCATCTTCAGTTGAACTTCCAACAAATGCGATTCCACTTCCTGGTGGCAAATATTTCATTAGTGGGCATAAGAAAGATTCAGGACAGAGAGAACTCTGCGGATGCATGGCAGCCAAAGACATTGGAGAGTATAATACCTGTCCTCATCTCTGTGAGTACTGTTATGCCAACGCTACTAAGCAGACTGCCATTAACAATTGGTTATGTCACCAGAACAACAAATTTGCAGAAACTATAACAGGAAAATAAAATACATTCACATTATGGCATATTATTTCAGATTACCAGCTATCACACAGCTGACGCTGTCGCAACAATCAGCCCTGAACGAGACAGAACAGATTGCCCTGTCCGGGGGTCCTGGAACCGGAAAAAGTGTTGTATCTCTATATAGGCATCTCACCAATCATGAGAATGGTCAGAAGAGTCTATTAATAACATATACTACCACACTTGCTCGCTATCTTTCAGAATGTTGTCGTCTGAAGAATCATAATGCAGCCAATAACGTCCGCTCTGCATATGCAGGACGTCCTAAGAGTTTTGAACATTTCAGTGAAGTAATCGTAGACGAAGCTCAAGACCTTGAATCTGATTACTATGACAGAATAAGTGGTTTCAATGTGTCCTACGGTGCTGATGATGCTCAGATTCTGTATCCTGAGCATTCATCCAGCAAAGAAGAACTAGAAGAACGCTATCCTGATAATGTAGAATATGTTCTTGACAAGAATTTCAGAAGCACTTATGCAATCATGAATTTTGCAAGAGTAGCATTCCCAGATGCTTACATTCCACTAAGTACACTGAATGCCTTAAAAAACAATCCGGGAGAAAAGCCGACACTGATAACAACAGATGGCAATCCTAAGTTTGATTACGATGCTGAAGAGAAACGCAATAGTTCAATAAGAGAAATCATAGACGCTTTCCGTTCAGACACACATAACATTGCTATTCTTGTTCCTTTCAAGAATGACGTTAGGACATACGATTCCATTCTTGATGATATGGGGATCGAACATAGTTTGTATTATGAGGACAGGAGTGTGTTTCCTAATGGATGTGAAGAAATAGATAATGTTCATGTAACGACATACAAATCAGCGAAAGGTCTGGAATTTGACACAGTCATCATCCCTGACTTTGGCAATATGGATTACTTATGCAACAAGTTCCATAATGTTGAATGGAACGATTTTTATGTAGCAGTCACAAGAGCCAGAACAAATTTATATTTGTTCAGTAATTATGATATGCCGGCATTAAGTTCTGTAGTTGAATGATAAAATATAACTAATATGTATACAAAATATTATTACCCAATATCGGCAACGTCACTAGCATCGATTTTTGGCAGTGCATGCATATATCCAGCAGCACTCTACGAGAATCGCGTGAACGATGTTCAAAGTAGACTGGATGAAGTCATTTTGCTCACATCAAACCTTGGATGTCAGGAGAGTGACTGTTGCCTTGAGGTATTTCTTACAGATAAAGAGAAAGATTTTCTTCTTGATTTAAAGAATGGTTTTTTCATCTATGAAAAACCTATTCCTATTAGCAGGATAAAGAAGATCCATTTCAAAAAGTCAGCCCAAGTTGATAGGACAATCACAAGTATTCGAATGTCGACCGCTTTTATTCCAGAAGCAATTGTGGACCATGGAGACAACAACTTTAGTAATGAAAGCGCGACAATAGCATCTCTTCCGGAAGATTTTGGAACAAATCTTCCTGCATTAAAGAATCAACAAGATGAATTTAACAGAATACTTGGTGCTCTAGCACTAATGAGGGTTGCCCATGTGGATGAATGTAATGTTTCCCCACATTACATTGATACTTTATCATTCTTCAACAAAGAAATAGCGGATATTAAGGCACAACAAGGTTGTATAGACAATTCTTTGACTTATGTTTTTAATAATCCGAAAAATGCTATGCGAAATGTTGTTTCCGAACTTCTTATGGAGGAAACAGCGAGAAAGGAAAACCAGCAGATCATAAAGAATAAGATCACCAAGATTATTGATTTCAGCAACCTGGAGAAGAACACATATCTGTATGCAGTACTCTATACCTATGGAGCTGAAAATGAATCAAAGAGAAAAAGAATAGACGAACTTATTCTTGATCATTTTCAACAGATCAAAGAAGGGAAAGAAGAAAAGGTCGCATTCTACTATGGATATAACAGAGGTTATTCCATCCTTGGCAATGCATACCAAAATGACAGGGGAAAAGTTAATGTCAAATTCCCTATGGAATCTTTACTGGACTATTATATCATCGAGAGCGTTTTTAACTATGTAGTTTTCCAGAGAGTGTCTGATTCATTTGACTGCTTTAATTGGGTGGCACGGAAACACTGCACGGCAAGAAAAGGTGAATATATTGTTGTTGACACCTTGATAAGGGACAAAAAAAAAATCGCTCTTTTTTCCGAAGAGCGGAGGTACCAATATTTGACTACCTCTCTAGACAAGGCTGATATAAAGATTTTTACTCTACCTCTCACTTCACCAAAGATGGATAAATTCCACAAG
>JAKSJT010000199.1 GCA_024402125.1 Bacteroidales bacterium | reverse complement strand
GGATGCCTTGTCCTTCGCTGCCTCTCCAAAGGTTGAACCGGTAACTGCGCTCATTCCGGAGAATGCGGAGTTGATAAGAAGCTTACTCCATCTTGATCCGATGAAGTTTGAATCCATGTCGACAGGTCCCATCATCTCAAGAAGCGCCTTCACTTCACCCATATGCTTGTTTGGGGTCTTGCTAAGTGATCCCAGTGAGAATGTCAGATGTTCAGGATCGCTTGTCAGTTCGCAGACTCCAGGGCCAGTCATAGTAGCACCCCAGGCAACAGTACAGCCAAGGACTCTATCCTCGCCTACAATCTCACCTATCTGCAGCTCAGGAATACCGTTCTGAAGAGTTACAATCACTCCATCCTCTTCGAGATAATCCTTCAGAAAAGAAACGATTTCAGCATTCTGCTGCTGTTTTGTCATAAGGAATATGCAATCATATTTGCCTGTCATCTCATCCTTTGTCAGGGCAGACACTTTCTGATTGAAGGGCAATGTTCCTGTAACTGTTGCTCCGCTGGTTTTCAGCGCTTCAACATGTGCCTTGTTTCTGTTGATCAGGTCAATCTGACCACCTTTTTTTGTTATGAAGGCTCCTAGAATTGTTCCAAGTGAACCGGCGCCATAAATAGCAGATCTCATTTCGTTGTTGTTTTCGTTGTCCAAAGTTAGCATTAATAATTGGAGTTCCGTCAGTTATAATTTCTTTTGGGTCGGTTTATACTTAAATTATCCTTATGTTACAAAGTACAAATGGTTTAGTTCCAGCCAGAAAGAGTTAAAGTCCAGAATCTTGTCCACGCTAATTTTTCCACATAAAAAGTAGATGATTAAACAAATTTGATATAATTTGAAACAATTATTCTAATTAGACTGTTTTATATTTTATATATTTGCAAACAAAGAAGATTAGTGTTAATAAAATTTATTAGTGGTAGACTTAAGCTGACAGCAGTGATGCTCTCAGCTTTTTTGTTTCATATGTCTCAAAAAAAATGATTTGACACCTTCAATTTTTCTTTGCCGTATTTGGATTTGTGATTATATTTGTATCCCGTTATGAAATACGGTTTTGACAATAATAAGTATCTTAAGATACAATCCGAACACATCAAGGAGCGCATCGCTCAGTTCGGAGACAAGCTCTATCTCGAGCTTGGCGGTAAGCTTTTCGACGATCATCATGCAAGTAGAGTTCTTCCTGGTTTCCAGCCGGACAGTAAGCTACGTATGCTCAGTCAGCTCTCATCTGATGCTGAAATCGTCATTGTAATCAGTGCACTGGATATCGAGAAGAACAAGGTTCGTGCTGACCTTGGTATCACATACGATGTCGATGTGCTTCGTCTCAGGAAGGAGTTCATGAACAGAGGTTTCCTTGTAAACTCAGTTGTCATCACTCACTTTAACGGACAATCAAGCGCTGCTATCTATAGAGCTCGTCTTGAGAAACTCGGTATCAAGACATATTATCACTATACAATTGAAGGTTATCCTAACAACGTAGCTCTTATCGACTCTGAAGAGGGATTCGGAAAGAACGACTACATCGAGACAACTCGTCCTCTTGTAATCGTTACAGCTCCAGGTCCTGGTAGCGGTAAGATGGCTGTCTGTCTTAGCCAGCTCTATCAGGAACATAAGAGAGGCATCGAGGCCGGTTATGCCAAGTTCGAGACTTTCCCTGTATGGAACCTCCCTCTAAAGCACCCTGTCAACATCGCTTACGAGGCTGCTACAGCTGACCTTCAGGATGTCAACATGATTGACCCATTCCATCTTGAGGCATATCAGAAGATCGCTATCAACTACAATAGAGATATTGAGATCTTCCCAGTTCTCGATGCTCTGTTCGAGGGTATCTACGGACATAACCCATACAAGTCTCCAACAGACATGGGTGTAAATATGGTAGGATACTGTATCGAAGATGATGAGGCTTGCTGCAAGGCTTCTAAGGACGAAATCATCAGAAGATACTACACAGCCCTCAACAGTCTTGCTTCTGGTAAGAACAACGAAAGTGAGGTTAACAAGTGTGCACTTCTTCTCAAGCAGGCTGCCATCTCTACATCTGATAGAAAGGTAACAGTTGCTGCAGAAGAGAGAAAGGAGGTATCAGGTGAGGCTGCAGCTGCTATCGAGATGCCAGATGGAACAATCCTTACAGCTGAGACAAGTTCACTCCTTGGCCCTTGTGCCGCTCTTATCCTCAACGCAACAAAGCATCTCGCTGGAATTGACCATAGTGTGAAGCTCATCCCTGAGCATCTTATTGAGCCAATCCAGAAGACAAAGGTTACATACCTGCATGGTAACAACCCTAGACTTCACACAGACGAGGTCCTTGTCGCTATCGCTATGCTCAGTGTAAATGATGAGAACTGCAAGAAGGCTATGGACTCTCTTCCACTTCTCAAGGGATGTCAGGTTCACTCTACAGTAATGCTCAGTGACATCGACAGAAAGATTTTCAAGAAGCTTGGAATCGACCTTACTTGTGACCCTATCAATGAGCTGTCACAGAAGGAAAGAGTTTTCTAGAAGGTAGCAAATACCTATCGATAATTAAGAAGGTCCGCTTTTATCTATGAATGAGATGTAAGCGAACCTTCTTCTTTTATTTCTAGTCAATTGTGACTATCTGCTCTCCTATTGACACCTTAACTCTAGACGTAGCATCCTTGATAGAACGGACAAGCACTTGAGCCCTATTCCCGAATGTCTTTATGCTCAACGAGTTGCCTTCTACAGGCCTTTCGACTTCCTTGAAACCAGGATTGCCATTACCCCATCCAAGCAGCTGAGCACCCTCAACAGACACATCCAAAGTAGTCTTGTCACTAAGGATATCGATTACCACAACATCCTGTCCATCGCGAACCAAGGTTTCTTTTGACAAGGCGATGCTCGTTCCTGATACCAGTTCAGGGAACCTGTCCTTCGCAACAGTCTTCTTCCCGACGATACCGTTAGCTGTAAATACTTTTGTCTTATCGGATACTTTCCACACCAGATGACCATTTTTAGGCATTACCTTAGTTCCTAGACTCTTCCCGTCAGCGAAGAGCTGAACTCTATCGCAGTTGGAATACACCCATACTTCACCTGCAAATGGGCCGCATATGTGCACAAGAGGCTCTTCCGTCCACCATGACTTAAGATAAAACGCCTCATCCTTTGGGAATCCACAATAATCAAGTATACCGAACTGGGAACCTGTTGCTGGCCATGACATAGGGTTTGGTTCTCCCCTATAATCAAGTCCGGTCCAGTAGCAGAGTCCAGCAAACTGAGGATGCTCCGCATAAAACTTCCAGCCTCTTTCAATGACATTGAGAGTTTCTTCTGAATAGCGCTTATCAGCAGAGACTCCTGTCCTATTGATTGGTGCCATCCAGCCCTCAGAAGGGACAGTCTCGTATTTGCCTCGTGTACCGGATCCTGTTGTCTCCTCTGTTCCCATAGCAGGGTTAGGGAACTTTGCATAGTTCTCCATTACAGGATTCTGAACAATATAGTTGTAACCGAAAACATCAACTCCATAATTAGGTTCCTGACCACTGCTGCTAGCATATATGGTAAGTCTTGCCGGATCCGAGTTATGAGCGGTAGCTGTCATCACCTCAGCAAAAGGAGTACCCCATGGTTTCCACTCAAGGCCCCACTCCTCGTTACCGATACTCCACAGAATCACAGAAGGATGATTTCTGTCTCTTCTTATGAACCTGTCCAGAAGTTCAAGCTGCTCATCAGATGTTCCCATCAGTCTGTTCTCATCAATGACCAGCACTCCCAGTTCATCACAGATATCAAGCATCGCCGGTGTAGCAGGATTATGAGAGCATCTTATAGTGTTGAATCCATAGCCTATGAGGGTCTTGATCCTGTAGCGCCATAGCTCATCCGGAACAGCTGTTCCGACACCAGCATGATCCAGATGAAGGTCACAGCCCTTAACCTGAACTCTGTTTCCATTAACTAGAAGTCCTCTATCGTGCGTGAACTCGATTTTTCTGATTCCAACCTTGGTTGAAGTCACATCCGAACCGACTACAGTCTCCAATGTGTACAGATACGGATCATCCGGACTCCAAAGGTGTGGGTTCTGAAGCTCAAATGACGCTGACACAGTTGCACTTCTCCTAGCCTGCAGGTCCTTTACACTTGACTGGTCCGATGCTATGATTTTACCGGAAGCATCCTTAAGTGTAAATCTTACAACGCCTCCCCTATGCCTAACCGAATAATTGAAGATGGTAGCCTGAGACCTAACTATAGCCTTGGAAAAATCATCCCCATCAAAGTCCGTCACCACAGAAAGGCCGTATGGCTCAATGGTTAGCGGATCGGTCTTTGACAGGTAGACGTTTCTGTAGATACCAGCCCCTTCATAAAACCAGCCTTCCTCAATGGAAGCATCACATCTTACGACAATAACATTGTCTTCTCCATATTTGAGAGCCTCAGTGAGGTCATACACGCGGCTCGCATACCCGCTCACTTCATGACCCAGGTAGACTCCGTTGCAGAAGACTTCACTGTTTCTGAAAACGCCCTCGAACTCAATGGTGATATGCTTCCCCTTATCTGATTCGGGAACAAACAGATGTCTTCTGTACCAGCCGACCGATGTGTCAGGATACTTCCATCCTATTGTCTTGTATCCATGAGAATGACTTGCCTCACCACTGAACGGAAGATCCACTACCCAATCATGCGGAAGTGTCACATCTCTCCATGACGAATCATCAAAAGTAAGGATGACCGGAGATGCGGCATCTGTCACATAGCCGATCTTAGTCATGTATGAGAAATAGTCCGTCCCATGAGTCATATCTTTCCTATGGTCGGCACTACCTAAAGTGAACTTCCAGTTATCATTGAGCAGTTGCCTCTGCTGAGCGTGCACACTTTGCAGCTGGCAAAGAAACAGCACTCCCAGTAGAATAGCAGTAAGGCCAAGTCTTTTCATGCAAAAGGTTAGTATAGAAAAATATTATCTGTAGTCTGTCGGGAATGTCATAGCCTTTGCGATCTTGAATGATCCTGTAGCTCTGACATCTTCTACATTTGCAGCGAACTTGACGTTATAAGTTCCTGCAGCTGTCTCCCACATAGAAGTTCCTTCGTTGAATGAAGCAAGCTCATATGCGCTTACCTTGAATGAAAGGGTCTCACTCTGTCCTGGAGCAAGATTTCCAGTCTTAGCAAATGCCTTGAGTTCCATCTCTGGTTTCTCAAGTCCTCCGGCTGGAGCGGATACATAGAGCTGAACTGACTCCTTACCTGCAACCTTACCTGTGTTTGTCACCTTGACTGTTGCTGTGAAGCTGCCATCCTTAGCAGCCTTTACAACTGGTGCCGAGTACTGGAATGTTGTATACGATAGTCCGAATCCGAACGGATAAGACACTTCAACCTTCTTTGTGTTGAAATAACGGTAACCTACCCAGATGCCTTCTTCATAGTTTGTATAGTCTACATCCTTCTCGTTAGAGGCACTTCTGGCGATACCGAATGGAGTACCGTCATTCTGATATGTGTATGGGAAGTTTGCAGAAGAAGGGTGATCAAGGAAGTCCATCGGGAATGTCATAGGAAGCTTTCCGGAAGGGTTTGTCTTACCTGTAATGATATCAGCTACAGCATTTGCACCTTCCTGTCCTGGTGACCATGGGAGGACAATGGCATCTGCCATCTTCTTCCATGAAGCAGTCTCGATCACTCCACCGATATTGAGAACCACGATAACCTTCTTTCCAAGTGAATGATATGCTGCATGAACATCCGAAAGGAGCTTACGCTCAATGCTTGAGAGATTGAAGTCATCATCCATATGACGGTCAGATCCTTCACCAGCGATTCGGCCAAGCACAACGATAGCAAGGTCATTGTTCTTTGCATGAAGATCGATAGCTTCCCTAAGGATTGCAGGGTCATCGAACTTGGAGATACCGTATCTTGTTGTTCTCTCTGTTCCTCTAAGAGCAAGAAGTGCATCATTGTATGTCTTACGGCACTCTTTGCAGCCGATACTGTT
>JAKSJT010000198.1 GCA_024402125.1 Bacteroidales bacterium | reverse complement strand
TTAATATTTGTTAATCATAAGAATAAATCAAAATAGAGATCCTGCCTAGTACAGAAGCGCTTTTAGTATATATAAAAATTGAGCGGTCTCGATTCACATCGTGTCCGCTCACAATTCTAACCTAAAACTTAACCTATGAAAAAACTATTCATTTGCAAATATAGAATATATTCGGGTTATGTCAAACTTTTGAGTCAAATTTTATTAAAAATCAGTCATACAAGCACATTACCAATCATTAAGTGCATTATTTGTTTACTAAACTGAACTATTCCAATTATTTGTTCTTGCCTTTAAAAATCCCTCTCAGCCTCTTTCAAATCCCGAAATTCACTATCTTTGTATGATTCAATAGACAAAATATTAACACCAATATAACATGCTACAGGAAATTCCAGTTCTTTTGCTCACCGGTTATCTCGGAAGTGGAAAGACAACACTAGTAAATAAGATTCTGTCAAACAAGAAAGGAATCAAGTTCGCCGTTATCGTAAATGACATCGGTGAGGTCAACATCGATGCTGACCTTATCCAGAAAGGCGGAATTGTAGGCAAGAAGGATGAGAGCCTTGTTGCTCTACAGAACGGATGTATCTGCTGTACCCTCAAGATGGACCTTGTGGAGCAGCTCCGTGAAATCACAGCAATGCATGCATTTGATTATATCGTAATCGAGGCAAGCGGTATCTGTGAGCCAGAACCAATCGCTCAGACAATCTGCCAGATCCCTATGATGGGACCGCAGTATGTAAAGGACGGATTCGTGAAGCTTGACTGCATCGTAACAGTAGTTGACGCTCTCAGAATGCAGGACGAGTTCGGATGCGGAGAAGGTCTCATGAAGAACAATCTCGAAGAAGAGGATATCGAGAACCTCATCATCCAGCAGGTAGAGTTCTGTAACATGATTCTTCTCAACAAGGCATCTGAGGTAAGCCCTTCAGAACTTGAAAGGATCAAGCAGATCATTAGAGCACTCCAGCCAAAGGCAGAGATCGTAGAGTGTGACTACGCAGAGGTAGACCTTGACAAGCTCATCAACACAGACAGATTCGTATACAATGACGTTGCAACTTCTGCAACATGGATCAGCAAAGTTGAAGGAGCTCTTGAAGAGGATCACGATGACGACGAAGACGATGATGACGACATTTGTCCAGAATGTGGCAAAGAGCACTGTGAGGAGCACGGACACCATCACCACCATCATGATGAGGATGAGGACGATGATGAGCATGAACATCATCACCACCACGATGACGACGAAGACGATGATGACATCTGTCCAGAGTGTGGCAAAGAGCACTGCGAGGAGCATGAACACCATCATCACCACCATGATGAGGAGGAAGAGGAGCATGGTCACCATCATCATCACCACCACCATCACCATCATCATGACCATGATGGAGGTCACACAGAGGAATACGGTATCGGAACATTCGTGTACTATAACAGAAAGCCGTTCGATCTTAACAAGTTCGACAACTTCGTAGCCAAGTACTGGAACAAGTCAATTATCAGAGCAAAGGGTCTCTGCTACTTCAAGGACGAAGAAGATCTCTGTTACCTTTTCGAGCAGGCTGGAAAGCAGTTCTCACTTAAGAACATCGGACAGTGGTTTGCAACAATGCCAAAGGATCAGCTTGATAACATGCTAGCCCAGGACCCTGTTCTTAGAAGAGACTGGGATCCTGCATACGGAGACAGAATGCAGAAGATCGTATTCATCGGTCAGAAGATGAACAAAAAGGAACTCATCGCTGGACTTGATCAGTGTCTTGCAGACACTATAGAGCTATAGTTCAGTCAAGATGTATGCAGCAAGACCACAACATAATCTGAAGTGGTCTTGTTTCTTTTTATATGATTAAGCCGAGAAAACCCAGAAGTCTCTTTAGTTCGTGGGTAGTTCACCCAGAAAGAATGCGGTAGAAACATGAATGGAATAATCCCACTAGTTAATCTACACTTTTTACAACACTAAGACATGAAAAGATTTACATCATTTCTATTAGGCTTACTAGGTACTGTTACTATTGTCTCCTGTGAGAAGGAATTCACTGTAGAGCCGACAGAAGTCAAGCTCTTCGCAGAAACGACTTCTCAGCTCAAAGTCACAGGCTCAAACATCACCTATACATCTCTAGACGATTACTATGCCAGAGTCAGTGATGATGGCCTTATTACAGGAAAAAAGGTTGGAGAGACATCGATCATTGTTTCATCCGGTGATAAGTCCCAGGAAGTTAAAGTAACCGTTCGTCCTGCTTTTGAATTTCTCCCTGATGTAGCTGCTCTTCTTGAAAAGAGCAAATCTGATGTAACTGCCATATTCGGAGAAGACTATACTGAAATTGGCCAATGGATCGAATATAAGAACTGGAATACCTATACTAGTTCATTTGCGTTCTGCTTCACTGATGGGAAAGTCTCCAGAATCGGAGTTCATGTCAATGCCGAATATAAAGACCAGTTCCTAAGATATCTTCAGGAGAGATATTACGACATGGGTGGAGTTAACGGCAAGAACCGGTTTGCCAATCACAGCAAGGATTTCATCGAGTATGAGTGGAGAAATGTCTCTCTAGGATACTGCTATTACGCTGCTTTAGCTATTCCGATTCCATAAGCTGCTATTTGAGATACTATTAAATAGAAAGAAAAAGAGGCTGTCAAGTATTCACTGATAGCCTCTAATTATCTAAAGTACAGTCTTTTTCACCTTTTCAAAAACACAATACCCATCTGAGCCTCCCCAAGCGCCATTATGTGTGATGATCTTTTTCGAACTTACTTTCTCTACTGTACCTACTGGTACATAGTAAGAATCAACACATAGATCGTGTCCTTCCATATGCCACTTACTTACATGAGGTGTTGTGTTACATGGAATAGTAAGTGTACCATCTGTAAATGTAAAGAATCCTCGGTATTCATGTGAATTAATCTGCTCGAATGTCCCATCTGAATATAGTTTAAAAATTATCGGAACAGATTTGGAGTTATCTGTTAAAAAATACCCGTTGTGAAAACCTGTCATCGCCCATTTCCCGACAAGAGATCTCTCCAGTGCACTCTCTTTTGTACACCCTGAGCAAATAAAGCTAATAATTACGACTATTAATACTGCAACCTTTTTCATCGCTTATATTATTTTAACAAACTAGTCCTCATAAAGAAGATAATGACTTTCCTTCATGCCCTGCCTCTGGTAACACTTCTGAGCTTTCTCGTTCTCTCTGTCAACATACAGTCTAAGGCAGCTGATTCCTTCCTGAATGGACATCTGCTTGACATAGCTGTAAAGTGATGTGAATACACCTTTTCTTCTATATTCAGGAACGACATACACACTCTGGATCCACCAGTACCAGGAGTCATTCCAGTCGCTCCACTCCTTGGTCAGAAAAAGGCTTCCTATCGGTTCTCCACCCTCTCCCCTTGCAACAAAATAGATACCCTTGGACTTGTCTTCAAGACCATGAGTTACACCTCGAAGTACAGTAGGATAATCAAGGACTGTTCCTTCGGATTCAGCGGCCATATCCACTTGAAACTTTGTTATAATCTCGGCATCACTGAGGATACCTTCACTAACTTTCCATTCCATCACCATCAATATCTTTTAGTTTAATTATCTGAATAAAGTCACTCAGCTGAATCTTCAAAAATCCATACAGGAATGAGTACGAAGGTCTTCCCTGTGAATCGCTGATCAGAACCAGTGCATCGCTTCCATCAGGAAGAGTGACATAGCACATACCTTCATAATTTGCGAGGGTAATGTCCAAAGAGTTTTCGTCAAGTCCTGTAGTGAACTCAGTCAGAAGAGTCTTTGTAAGAGTCTCACTTCCCTCTTCAGGATTTACAGTATATAGTTTGGTCCGTGAGTGCACCATAAGAAGAGACAGATTGACGAACACTTCCCTCTCCATTACAACAAGTCTTCCGTCAGGAAGTACTGTAAGGTCTGACACGCCATGAACATATGTAGTTCCTGATGGAACCTCAGGAACTCTTGGCGGATCCATCACATATGTATACTTTCCAAGATCTCTTCCATCAAGACCTAGAGCTTGAAGCCTCAGAACCGGATTTTTGGAATCAGGATTGATATCCTCCTTGAGGCTTCCCTCAGTTGTCACCCATAGGCAGTCACGAGTCTTGTCATACTCCAGTGACTCGAATCCCATATTAGCCTGGATATGAGACGTAGACATATACTCAGGTACCGGCACAAATCCTTCAAAGCTCTGTTTGGAGTCTAGTCTCAGTATCTTCTGCTGCTCGGTGCTGATATAGTACTTTTTCCTAGCGGGATCGAAGGCTATCCCTTCAGGGTCAGTCGCCTGGAACTTCTTTAGTTTCTTGTCAAGGGGTGAAAGCATTCCCAGGACAACCTTTCCTTCCTCGTCGACAAACAGTGATAACTCCAGCAATCCGTCCGTGTACTTGTCAGACACAACGGCAAAGCGGTATTCATCCTTATCTATCGAGATAGGAGTAATACCTGAGAGTTGATAAAGGTTCTCCTTTGGGATATTCTTAAGTTCGTCAGACACGACAAGCGTAAGAGGAAGATTGACCTGCGGAAGGAAAGACACCTTTGAGGTATCTCTCATCTGCATGAAAACTTCCAGATCAAGATCCTGTGCAGATGCTTTAGTCAAATTTAAGCACACTGACAGAACCAGTAGAATTAAAGCAAGATAATGTCTCATACCACAAAGATATACAAAACTCATTCCGATTAAATGGAGTAAAAGATAAAATGATTAATTTTGAAGCATGAGAAAGGCAATGATTACATCAGCAATCCTAGCAGCTGGTCTTATGCTTGCAGGATGCGGAAATACTCCTTCCAAAACGGAGGCATTTGAAAACGATATCGAGGCTCTTAGAGAAGCTGTCGGTAATGTAGGCATGAGCGTAGCTGTAGTAAAGGACAACAAGATCATCTACACACACTCTTTCGGTGTCGCAGACATGGAAACAGGTGCGCTTGAGACTGACGAAACACTCTACAGAATCGCATCCATCTCAAAGTCATTCACATCAACTTCAATGATGCAGATGATTGAAAAGGGCAAGGTATCTCTTGATACTGATGCAAGCGAACTGGCAGGTTTCCCAATCAGAAACCCTAAGTACCCTGACACAGTGATTACCCTTGAAATGATGCTTTCACACACATCCAGCATCAATGATTCACAGGGATATTTCACATTCGATCAGATCAATCCTAGCAAGAACCCAGATTATGCAAAGTGCTACAATGACTATGAGCCAGGAAAGGGTTATGAGTACTGCAACCTTAACTTCAACCTTATAGGATCATTCCTTGAGAGACTCTCTGGTGAAAGATTCGATCAGTATGTAGTGAACCATGTTCTGAAACCACTGGGACTTTACGGTGGATATTGCGTGGATTCTCTCGATGTATCGAGATTCTCTCAGCTATATGCTTGGAATGGAAAGGACTGGGAAAGACAGGATGAAGCATATGAAAGAAGAAGCGAGAGAATCGCCAACTACATCCCATGCGAACAGACAGCAGTGTTCTCTCCTACTGGCGGTATGAAGATGAGCGCTCCTGATCTTGCCAAATACATGATGATGCACATGAACTACGGAATCTCTCCAGATGGTGTCAGAATCATCCCTGAAAATCTTTCAAAGGATATGCAGATCCCTAGATCAGATGACGAGAACTATGGTCTTGCTCTTTGGGTTGAGCCTACATATATTGAAGGTCTACCTCTAGTTGGCCATACCGGTGGAGCCTACGGAATGCGAAGCGCAATGTTCTTCCGTCCTGCAGAGAAATACGGATTTGTGATAATAAGTAGCGGAGCAAAGATTGAAGGAGACACAAGATACGACAATATCCTAAGAGGATCAATCAATCTTATGTACGAGCACTTCATCAAATAATCAGAAGAGTTTCATAAGCTTCTCTACTGAAGCATCAGGATAGAATTCCAGGACATGCGAGATAAGGTAATCTCTCGACTGTTCTGGAGTTCTTTTTATTGAAGACTTGTCCGACTCTAAA
>JAKSJT010000197.1 GCA_024402125.1 Bacteroidales bacterium | reverse complement strand
GAAATATGAGCTGGGGCCATGCAACAAGTACTGATCTTGTCAATTGGACCAATCATCCTGTTATCATCCGTCCTGATGACCTTGGTAATGCATTCTCTGGTAGTGCTGTAGTTGATGAGAATAACACTGCAGGATTCGGCTCTGGTGCAATCGTCGCTCTTTACACATCAGCTGGTAGGGCAGGTCAGCAGCAGAGTATAGCGTACTCTCTTGACGGTGGATACTCATACACAAAATATGAAGGCAATCCTGTCATCACATCAACTGAGACTATGCGTTCTCAGAGAGACCCTAAGGTGCAGTGGATTGACGACAAGTGGGTGATGGCAATATCCTTCGACAAGTATATTAGGTTCTACGGCTCCACAAATCTCAAGGATTGGGAGTTTCTAAGTGCGTTC
The DNA here is from genome assembly GCA_024402125.1 of Bacteroidales bacterium. Classification (GTDB taxonomy): domain Bacteria; phylum Bacteroidota; class Bacteroidia; order Bacteroidales; family UBA932; genus Cryptobacteroides. The sequence continues at coordinate 5,667 of JAKSJT010000197.1, read as the reverse complement.
TCTGATTCTAGTCTTCCTGCTTGGGGAACATGGGAGTGCCCAGATCTAATCAAGATGGATTATAAGGGTGAGACAAAATGGGTCGCAACTATCAATGCTGACCAGACAGGTCCTAACGGAGTTAGAACCACTCTATACTTTGTCGGACAGTGGACAGGAACTGAGTTCGTTGCTGATCCTCTTCCATATCCTCTTCTGCTTGACTACGGAGTTGATCAGTACGCTGGCGTAACCTTCGGAAACACCGGTGACCGTCATGTCCAGCTCGCTTGGCTGACAAGTTCTCCATTCCCTGGATCAGAGACTCCTGCAACAAAGTTCTTTACAGGAGGTATGTCTCTTCCTCATGATATCTTCCTGAAAGAAGGACCTGAGCATGTGATTCTGGCAAGCGTTCCTGCTAAGGAAGTATATGACGCAAGAAAACCGGCACAGGATCTTGTTATCGGTGCTGATGGAAAGTGTACATCCATGCTTAAGAATAACACAGGATCTTATCAGATTGAGATCACATTCTCTCCAAAGGATGATGAGAAGTTCGGATTTAACCTGAGTAATTCAAAGGGAGAAATCGTAACATATACATTTGATCCAAGATGCGGACAGATTCTGACAGACAGATCGAAGTGCGGTCTTCAAGATGCTTTCCCGAAGTCTGCTCATTGTCCAGTCGTTGCTGATGTTATCAGAAAGGATGAGTACAAGGTTGAACTCTTTATTGACCGTATGACTTCTGAGATGTTTGTAAACGATGGAGACTGCGTTATGACAAACTGCCTGTTCCCAACTGAGTATTTGAACTCTTTGGAGGTATTCGGTAATGTGGATGTAAAATCAGCTAGAATCTTCGAGTTTAAATAACAGATAGTATTTAGAAAACAAAAGAAGCGAAAAGGTTTGGGAAATGTCCCTGGCTTTTTCGCTTCTTCTTTGTTTATGTTCTTGACTTGTTATTTCTCCACGTGAGAGAAATATCTGAATAGTCCTGTTCCAAGTCCTAGGACAACTCCAAGTGCTATTGCCAGAAGGGATCCTTTTCTAAAGTTATCCGGTCCCATGAAGATGGAAATGAACAGTAGGGCGGAGATAAGAAGAAGGATTTCCTGAAGGACAATCATGACCATGTTCTTAGTGCTCTTTGTATGAGTCCATGTAGCTGGAGTCTGGATAAGGACATACGCATAAGAGAACAGACAGCACATGATACCGTAGAACAGTCTGTATGAGTCCTTGATTACTCCAAAATATGTAAGGGTCAGAATAACAGTTCCGAGTCCTATCACCATCCACTTTTTGGTGGTCTTGCTTATCTTTTCTCCTTCTCTTTTCATGTCAATATTCTCTGTTTTTGCGGGGACAAATTTAGTTCTTTTTTAGAACACAAGGAATCTAAGTATTGCAAACAGCTGTACAACTAGAATCAGTGGTACTCCGATAGTGAACTTCATATGCTTTGTCTTGTGCCTGAAATATCCCATTGCAGTCATGGCTCCAATGGATCCTCCGATTGCCGCTAGAAGGATCAGTGTTGACTCCGGGATTCTCCAGAGCTGCTTTTTTGCCTTTCTCTTATCTATTCCGTATACAACAAATGTTACTATGTTGATAAGTAGAAGATATATTCCAAATGCTTTAATCATTTCTGCTGAAATATGTTGTTGATTATGGCAAAGATACTTCTTTTCCATGATAATGCTTCTTATTAGGACACATCTACTAGTCAATAATTCTTTAAGTTGTTCCAAATACGAGATTTGGATTGTATCTTTGCGCTTCCAAATCCACGAATATGAGAAGATCAATAATTATACTACTGTCTGCAGCAGTACTCCTTTTATCTGCAGTATCATGTAATTCCTCAAAGAGCAAGAGAGATCTCGGAATCATCAACACTGAGCTTATCGTAGCAGCCGGTGACTCTACTACTACTCCTGAGAAGATGTACGGACTTCTTGACGAGTTCGCAGATTCTCTCTACAGAAGAGTTGTCACCAGCAGAAACCCTGCAGTGAGACTTGATGCGCAGAAAAGAGCATCTCTTGCAACCAGCCTTGCTGTCAGTGTCTATATGACTGATGAGAGGGAGGATCTCTTCACTCCAGTTGCAGAGAAGCTTAACAGCGTACTGACAACTTGGGGTATCAGCTCAGATCCTGAGAACCCACATCTCTACAAGGACATCTACTATGTGACAGACAAGGACACAGAACTTGAGGCTGACGGATGCTTTATAATGGAGATCCATTTCGTTCCTGAGGACCTCTCACAGGTAGAGATGGCTATTATCGGACTTCCAGAGAATGCAGCATCTGACCCTATGGTGGTTCTTGCCAACTATCTTGACGGAGACACAGCTCAGGTTGACCTTGATGAGGCTGTGTATGTGGATGTGCTCAGCATGATTCCGGCAGGTGAGGTTAATCCAAGCGACCCTACACTTCTTGTAATGGAGCCTTCTTTCTATGACGCACTTATGATGTATGATGTTCTTTTCATCAACTACATCGCTCAGTCCGGCAATCCTGAGTCCGCTGTTCTTCGACTCGACAGACTCCACGAGCAGCTTCAGTTCAGCAACATGAAGAAGTAGTTTCAGAACAGAAAACAGTTAGATCAATAAGGTGTTGTTTCGGGGGACTGAAGCAACACTTTTTGTTTTCGATTATTCGATTCCATTAATTAAATTTGTGCTCTAAAATTTGAAGAGATGGTCGTAATCATAGCAGAGAAACCGTCGGTTGGAAGAGACCTTGCGAGAATAGTCGGTGCTACAACCAGACGAGACGGATACATGGAAGGTAACGGTTATGCCGTGACCTGGGCTTTCGGTCATCTTGTTCAGATTGTGACCCCGGCTTCTGATGTCGCATGGGCAGCCGAGTATCTTCCGATTCTCCCTGAGGAGTTCCTTCTCAGTCCAGGAACAAAGAGGGGACCGGATGGCAAACCTGTCATAGATGAAGGATATGTCAAGCAGCTTGATACAATCAAAGCTCTGTTTGACAATGCTGACTATATCATAAACGCAGGTGATGCCGGACGAGAGGGAGAACTTATCCAGAGATACATCTACTCTTATGTCGGCTGCACCAAACCGGTGAAGAGACTCTGGATATCGTCATTAACTGACAATGCCATCAGGGACGGCCTTGCAAACCTTCATGACGCATCGGAGTTTGATCCTCTGTATGCAGCAGGAAAGGCTCGCAGTGAGTCGGACTGGCTAGTTGGTATCAATGCTACCCGTGCTCTGTCCATAGCCGCCAAATACTATAGAAAGGGATCCAATGTCCTTTCTCTTGGAAGAGTCCAGACTCCAACCCTTGCTATGGTCTGCAAGAGGTATCTTGAAAATCAGAACTTTGTTCCTCAGCCTTTCTGGAACATTAAGGTGACATCACAGAAGGGTGGTATTGTATTTACGGCAATTACTAAAGACAGGTTCACGGACAGTGCAAAGTCAGCTGCAGCTCTTGCAGCTATTCTGGAATTGGGTACAATGACCGTCACTAAGGCTGAGACCAAGGAAAAGAGCCAGCAGCCACCGTATCTGCATGATCTGACATCACTGCAGAAAGAGGCTAACAGAAAATACAACATGTCAGCTCAGGATGTGCTGGATACAGCACAGTCCCTCTATGAGAAGAAGGTTCTGACATACCCACGAACAGGATCCAAGTTTATCCCTGAGGATGTATTTGCGACTGTCCCTTCTCTTCTTAGGAACATCTACGACAACACCCAGTTCGGCTCCTATGCTATGAGTCTTGAGGGCAAACCTCTCAACAAGCACAGTGTGGATGCTACGAAGGTGACGGATCACCATGCTCTTCTTCCGACAGAAGTCAAGCCTTCGGGAGATCTGAGTGATTCTGAAAGGAAGATATATAATCTGGTCATTGCAAGACTCCTTGAGGCAGTGAGTCCAAAGTGTGATTACCTATCTACTGTTGTGGAGTTTGACTCAGCTTCAAATATCCTTGTCGCCAAGGGTAATGTCATTGTCAATCCCGGCTGGAAGGCAGTCCTTAACGAGAAGGAGGCAAAGAAGGGAGATGAACCTGAGCAGACGCTTCCAGCGTTTGCCGTAGGTGATGTACTCCCCGTTGACTCCGCTGAGTGCGTTGAAGGAAAGACCAAACCTAAGCCAATCCACACGGAGGCATCTCTTCTCGAAGCAATGGAACATGCCGGAAAGGAAATTGAGGATGATGAACTGAGAGAATCCCTTAAGGATATCGGAATCGGAACTCCTGCAACAAGGGCAGGGGAGATGGAGACTCTTCTTCGCAGAAACTATATCACCCGAAAGGGAAAGTCACTTATTCCGACGGAAATGGGACTGACTATCTATGACATAGTCAAGGATATGTATATCGCCAATGTCGAGATGACAGGTAAGTGGGAGATCGTACTGTCGAAGATTGTGGATGGTGAGGCCTCCGCCAGGGCATTCGATGAATCAATAAGAAGATATGTCGTGGCTCTTACTAAGGAGATTCTGGAGACAGGTATTGAGGATATCACATGTCCTAAATGCAACACTGTGATGAAGATCTGGGATAACAATGTCAAATGTCCGGAGTGTGGTCTCAATGTCTGGAGAACCGTTGCAAAGAAGAAACTCTCCCTAAAGGAGATGTACCAGCTTATCATGGAGTGTAAGACGGATGTGCTTGACGGCTTTGTGTCAAAGGCTGGAAAGCCTTTCAAGGCATCGCTTATCCTACTTGAAGATGGAAGTGTGAGCTTTGACTTCAGTGCAGTCAATGCTGCAACTTCAGCACCTACCTCTTCTCCTTCTACAGCATCTGATAATGCTGATACTACTCCATCGCAGCCGTCTGAGTAGTGTTCCATTTTTCGGGGTCTGAAATCTCATTTTTAGAGTAATTTATTGCTTGGTGACCACTATCTATGGCCATCAGCTTGCTGGTTGTGCCAAATTGATGGAACAACGACATGCGTCATATGCCTTATTGAAGAGTTTTTACAGGTAAAATATGCCATACACGTGTCTGAAATGGCGTTTTATGATTTTATCCGTATGCTACTTTTCTATACCGATAGTTATTGCTTACTTGCGACTGAAATTTAAACAATTGTTACAAAGCAAATAACATAAACTTAAATTATGAGCAGATACGTAAATATTCTTAAGGACAGCGGATTTAAGGCTGTGTTCGGAGATCAGGAAAATAAGGAAGTGATTATTGGATTTCTTAATACTGTTCTGGCAGGAGAACATGTTGTAACTGATGTGGAATTTATGAACAACGAAGTGTTCGGCAAGACAGTCGATGCAAGAGCTGTTCGATACGATTTACATTGCAAAGACAAGGACGGTGTTCGTTTTGTCGTTGAGATGCAGAGAGTGAGCCATAGCAGAGATTTTTTCCAAAGAAGTGTGTATTATGGTTGTAAGCTGTATGACTTCCAGCACGAGGATTTAAAGGGCCGATACGATGCAAAGCCGGTATATGTTGTAGCAATAATGGAAGGTGCTCTTTGCCATGAAGCAAAGCAGAAACGAGATCCATCTCAGAGTTGCGTTTCCAGGTACAAATTATATGAAACAGATAAGAATCTGTTTGGCCCTAATACAATTTCTTGTATATATTCTTATGGATTTTCCAAGTGCTGTCAAATATATTTTCATCACTTCGA
>JAKSJT010000196.1 GCA_024402125.1 Bacteroidales bacterium | reverse complement strand
TATGATATTACCACAGTCTTTACATATGTATACCTCGTTGATGGCTACGAAACCAGGTCCTACGAACACATCATCAGCAATGACTCCACATTTTCTACAGATGTATTTAACTATTACTCCCATAATAATTCAGTTTGTTAAGTTTTATTATTATACGAAAGAAGTCGTCTTTTATTTCCGTTTGATAATTTCCCTATTGTATATCAATAAGGAAATACCGCTAAGCCACAGATAAGTGCACAAAAGATCATATACACTCTTACGGCAATGTAAATCAGTCCAATAACAATTGATGCAACTATAATCAGTATAATTCTTTTGTTCCTCTTTTTCTTTATAGATATGTTATGATGTTTACCGTTAATGCCCCATATCTGGAATAGTAAACATAGAAAAAGACCAAATCAGTTATCTAATTTGGTCCTTGAAACAATTTGTATTTATGATTTTTGATTAGTAGGTCTTGTATCCGTATGGATCCTTAGTGTGGTCGTTCTTGTTTACACCATTTGAAAGGATTGGATAAACAGCAGCTGGGAAACAAAGACTCTGGTAGATTGTGAACTCGTTGTTCTGGTAGTTGTCAACGATTTCAATGTATGCTCTTTCTCTAGGAGTCTGTCCCCTCTTGATTGCAGGATATGAAGGATAGTTTGGTGCATAGTTACCAGGTCCGAAGATAAGGATACCAGGACGTGATCCCCAACCCATTTCAAGAGTATAAGCAGACTCTCTGTCGTGAGGGTATTCTGCTCTATTGAATCCGATCTGGGTCATGAAACATTTTCCGAGAGGGTTAAGACCAAGTGCGTAGTCCATCATCTGGCTTACTGTGTCGATGTACTTCTGCTCACCTGTTAGCTTCCACATCATAAGCATAGGATATGAGTACTGTCCCTGAGCGACATTACTTCCCCACCAGTTGACGTTTGCAGGAGCACCTGTTGGATATGCATTTACATTGAGAAGGTCAACCTGCTTGTCAGCGGCCTTCTTGAGTGCCTCCTTGAATATTGCAACAGTTGCAGCATCAGTCTTTGATGAAGGTGCAAGAACATAAGAGAAGAAGTAAGATACGAGCCAAGCCTGGTTGGCGAAGGCCTCTGTTCCGACATTGTATGTCTCTGCGATTGCATTAGCATCTGATGCATGCTCCTTGATGTACTGGTGGCAAGCCTGATCACCTGTCATGAGGTACTTCTCGACATTGTAGTACATCTTGAATGTCTTTGCCATCTCTCTTCCTGCCTCTGCGTATGCCTTGTTGGATGCGTTCCAGGCGAGTTCTGCTCTGCTCTGATACTCATCTGCCTTTGCCTTGTTATAAGGCTGGATGAGTCTTGCGAAATGATAGAAAAGACCTGATGCCCATGCTGAAGTACGAGAGTCTAGCACCTCTGAACCAAAGAGATGATCTTCCTTGTCATATGTTGTGAAAGGAGAATATCCCATAGTCTCTGTTCCCCATGGAATCTGTCCGTCCTCCTCCTGGAAGTACTTCCAGAACATTGTTCCCCATTCTGCCTCATCAAGGATATCCGGAATCTTGTTACCCTTGCCAAGGATGTTGAACTCCTCGTCAAAGATATCAGGAATGTTGAACTGGTCATCTGTGAACAGCTCACTGAATGCCTCGTAAGTTGTAAGAAGAGTTGAAGGGACAATCATATGATATGTGCGTCTGTCAGCATCACCGGCATCATGGTAGCCACCCCATGCCTTGATAGTAGGTTCGTCACCCTTTACTGGAAGGCTAGCCTCATTGATACGGTAGTATGTCTGATAGATTGTCTCATGGCACTTGTCATGACGGTATGAGTGCTCAACATATGGTTCCTCAAGCTGGATACCGCATCTCTGGTTAAGAAGAGCACGGAAGCTGAGGTATGATAGTCTCTGAGAGAACTCACCACCGACAGCAAATGGATATGATGTACCATATCCTGCTACTACAACCTTATATGGACCACCTTCAGGGACTGCTGAAAGATCCATTCTATAGACAAAGTCTCCAGAAGACTTGTCCTCACCGATTTCAGTGAGGGAGCCGGATGTAATCTGTTTTCCGTCAGCTGTTCTGACAACTTTGTATGTTGGGAGCTTACCTTCAATCTTCTGAGAACCTGCATCGCCAAGGTAGATGGCGAAGTTCGCAAATCTCTTTGTTGAAAGTGCACTATATGCAGCCTGGTTAGTCTTGATGGATTCGCAAAGAACCTTGTCATCATCAAATTTGAAGTTGTAGTTACCGTAAGGAGTGCTGATCTTATAAGTCTTTCCGTCCTTGAGTGTAGGTACAGTGAGGTATACATAGTGATCGCATTCCTTCTCGAATGGTGCAGCACTACGGCTTAGCTTGATAGCTGGCTTACCATTGACTTTCCAGTCCTGTGGATTGCTGACGCTGACTTCATTGACGTCAAGCTTGTCACTTCTGAACCACATCTGGATAACATTGCTGGAAGAGGTCCTTATCTCCTGGAGCTTGATTTCAGCATTGGCACTCATGCTAAAGAGCATCATCGCAAGAGCAACGGATAGAGTCGTTTTTCTATTCATGATAAAGTGGTTTGTTTTAGGGTTTTATATAATTGCGTTAAATTAAGAAAAAGAATTGGAGAGTCAGCACTATCAGTTGTAAATAGTTCTAACTGAGACTTTCTTACGTGAATTTTAATCCTTATTAAACTCAAAAACGGCTGATTCATTCTTCCGAATGCACCAACCGTTTGATAATTACCGCAAAGCTTAAGAAAGATTATGTCTTATTGGTTTATATCCACAATCTCCCCTTTTGTGTTGAGAAGTACTGAGTAGGAATACTCGTCATAGGAGGCCTTGATCAAATTATCGCTTAGAGGCATTATACACAAGTAGATAGGTTCTGTCAGTTTCTTTCCGTTGCAATCCATAAGACCGTATTTGCTTCCTTCAAGGCTATATCTGAACATCTTAGGTTCCATTGATACGCCACTAGTCGTTTCACTTTCCAGATACAGCTCACTGACATCGTACAAGATGTCACGATTGATGACCTCCATATCGAATGAATACTGTGTGATGCGATCGTCTGTCTTTACAAACACGCCTGCATCGTTCATTTCGATAGTTCCGTCAATAGGACCGAATACCGTGTTGCCAAGTTTGTCTATCAGTCGCTCCTCTTTATTGAAGTCTTTGACAACACAAAGTCCATTAAGGAAATATCCATCATTAAATTCATATTCATCTGGATGAACATACTTGTAATCTATAACAAGTTCTCCTGAGGGGTTGACGAATCCTAATTTCTCATTTTTAATGCAGGCAATCATTCCCTCTGATTTGAATATCGGCTCGGAGTCAATTCCTTTGAATACAATTTCACCTGTAATAGTGTTGATTCCTCCGAACTTTTCTTTTTCACTGAATAGAAGCAATGAGTCTCCTTGCTCCATGATAGATGAATGAAGGGATACATTCTTTAAAATTCTCTCTCCTGTTCTGGAGTTGAATACAGAATAATATTTGACAGGGTGATACTTGACAACTATATCAGGATTCGAGAACTTGTTTGTATAATAAGGGGAAAACTCAGCTGATTTGAAGTAATCCCAGTTCACGAATACGATGGCTGAATAGATTGCTCCTAGAGCAACGATGATAGCCAAAATGATTGTTACGATCTTTTTCATAGATAATAATGGTTTTATTGTATATGCTCAAATACGATATTTCCGTCAACTTCTTTCACAATAATTGCTTCAGCTGTTGTAATTTCTTCAAATAGTATTTTGTTGGTGATTTCATCGATGACCTTGGTCTCAACGACTCTACGGATAGGTCTTGCACCATATTCAGTGTTGTTGTCGGAATCTACTACAAACTCCGATACGGAAGAATCAAAGCTGATGATATAGCCCTTCTTGAGAAGTCTGTCAGAGAGTTCAGTCAGCAGCTTGTCAGCAATTCTTAGAAGAACCTCTCTAGGAAGAGCATTGAAGTTGATTACAGCGTCGAGTCTGTTGATGAACTCTGGTCTGAAGAAGGACTTCACCTGCTGGATGGAAGATTCCTCATTGAGTGAACCTGTGCTCTGGCCAAATCCTACCTTGCTTCTAGAAGATGAACAGAGGTTGCTGGTCATAATGATGATGCAGTTTTTGAAGTCCACAGTCCTTCCCTGTCCATCTGTCATTCGGCCATCATCCAAAACTTGAAGAAGTGTATCAAAGATGCTTGGATGAGCCTTTTCCACCTCGTCCAGAAGTATTACGCTATAAGGTTTGCGTCTTACGGCTTCTGTCAACTGTCCACCCTGCTCATATCCGACATAACCAGGAGGAGCTCCGAACAGACGGCTCACTGAGAACGCTTCTCCATATTCACTCATGTCGATTCTGATAAGGTTGTCTTCACTGCCCATGAGGTCAGCCGACAAGGCCTTAGCCAGTTCAGTCTTTCCTACACCAGTTGGACCGATGAAGAGGAAGGATCCGATAGGACGTTTGTGCTCAGTGAATTCAGCGGCATTTCTGATGATAGAATGACATAGAGCTGATACAGCCTTGTCTTGTCCGAAGACTCTTTCTCTAATCTTTTTGTCAAGATCTCTAAGCCTCTGTCTCTCGCTTGTGCCAAAGTGATTGACCGGGATGCCTGTAATCTCCGAGATAATTTCTCTTACATCAGATTCTGTTACTGTATCGGAAGTCCCTTTCATGGAAACCCTCGCAGATGTCAGGTCAATGATATCAATTGACTTGTCAGGCTGGTGCTTGTCTCCTATATACCTGCTTGAAAGGTTGACTGCTGCCTCGATAGCTGAATCATCAATTCTAAGGTTGTGATGAGCCTCATAGGATGGCTTGAGGACATCCAGGACACCTATAGTATCATCTGTTGAGAGTTCATTGATTTCGATCTTCTGAACAAGACTCTCGAAAGATGGGTCTGCAGATACATACTTATTATATTCTTTTCCGGTCATGGAACCGATCATACGGATTTCTCCTCCTGATATTGCTCCATTCACGGCGTCGGAAAGATTTGAACCAGAAGAATAAGGTATTTCAAAAAGACTCCGTGTATCGTCCAAGAATGGAATCATCTCCCTGTTAGACTTAAGGAATGATACGATGTCATTAAAAATTTCTTCTAGCTTACCGAATGCCCCTGAATGCTGAGCGAATGACTTGCTGTTGAACATAAGGATATGCTTGTTTTTGAGCATCGCTGGAACATCTCCGCTTGCAATCTTAGCAGCCAAACCTTTGACTAGTGCAGTCTTGCCAACACCTTGCTCGGCGACAATGATAGGATTGTTCTTGTCCTTTCTAAGAAGGGCGGTCTCAATGAGACGGATCTCATACTCTCGTCCGATAATAGGACTGATTTTGCCATTCTTAGCCAAATCTGTCAAGTCTACGCAAAAATCTTTGACGTTTTTTGGCAAGACGGATGATTTGTTGGAATTGCTCGCTTTTGTTTCAGCAATTGCTGTAGGATCCTGGTCTGCTTTTGACGTTGTCTCTGGACCAAGGTAGTCTTTTACAATCTCTCTGAAAATTGCTTCAGATGTGACATAGTCTGAGTCTACATCGCAGCTTGCTACTCTTGCAACACACTCTTCAATGATATTTTGAAGCTTTGAATCCATGGTGATAAGACCATGTTCCTCGAACTGTGGAGACTGATGGATATTCTCATTGTTGCATTCGAAGAAGCTAAATTTATCGATTCCGTAATCAGAAAGAATCTTGTCAACGATATCACTGTTATCAGCGATCATGATAAGAGCGACACAAGATGTGGTTACCTTTGACATACCTTCTGACTTAGCAAGGTCTGTAGCTTTCTCGATAATGAGATTTGCGTTTTCGTTCAACTCTTTATACTTCATAGTTTTCCAGTGTTTTGTCGGTAACAATAACTATAGGAAGAAATGTCTTTACTTTTCCTCCGTTCCTATTGTTTTACGAGTTGTTTTACAAGGTTCTTTCTTGTGGTTCTTACATTATTGCGTACTAGAATTAATACCAGTGTCAACCTCATCTTGCTGAGGTCCAGCACCATTCATATCACGATGCTT
>JAKSJT010000195.1 GCA_024402125.1 Bacteroidales bacterium | reverse complement strand
GGAGTGGATATCCGTTGTCAGAAGGAAGAGATATTTGACATGATGCATAGAATCTAGACGCTATGATAAATATTAACGAGGTCTTCGAGACCACCAATATGATCGAGCATGAGAACCTCGATGTCAGAACAGTCACAATGGGTATCAGCCTGCTTGACTGTGCAGACAGCAGTGTTGAGGCTACATGCCAGAAGATTGAAGCAAAGATTAAGAAATACGCAGGAAACTTAGCTTCTACTGCTGATCAGATGGCAGCGGAGTTTGGTATTCCTATTATCAATAAACGAATCTCCATTACTCCTGCGTCTTTAGTGGGTGCAGCTTGCTGCAAAACACCTGAAGACTATGTGACAATCTGCAAGACTCTTGATAAGGTTGCTAAGGAACTTGGAGTGAACTTCCTTGGTGGATTCTCAGCAATCGTATCCAAGGGTATGACCCAGAGTGACCGCCTTCTTATTGAATCAATCCCTCAGGCACTTTCTGAGACTGATTTTATCTGTGCCAGTGTAAATGTCGGTTCAACAAAGACCGGTATCAATATGGATGCTGTCCGTCTTATGGGAGAGACTGTGAAGAAGACCGCAGAGATCACAAAGGATAGGGACTGTATCGGCTGTGCTAAGCTTGTGGTTCTTTGTAATGCTCCTGATGATAATCCATTTATGGCAGGATCGTTCCTTGGAGTAACTCAGCCTGATGCTGTTATCAATGTCGGTGTATCAGGTCCAGGCGTAGTTAAGGCAGCACTTGACGAGTGCCACGGAAAGGACTTCCAGGTACTTTGTGATACAATTAAGAAGACAGCATTTAAGATTACCAGAGTTGGTCAGATGGTGGCTCAGGAAGCAGCCAAGAGACTCGGTGTTCCTTTCGGAATCATTGACCTTTCACTTGCTCCAACACCTGCTATCGGTGATTCGGTAGCTGATATCATTGAGGCAATGGGTATTGAGAAGTGCGGTGCTCCAGGAACAACAGCTGCTCTTGCTCTTCTTAACGACCAGGTTAAGAAAGGCGGTGTGATGGCTTCATCATATGTTGGAGGTCTTAGTGGTGCATTTATTCCAGTTAGTGAAGATGCTGGAATGATTGCAGCAGCAGAGTGCGGCGCTCTTACTATTGAGAAACTCGAGGCTATGACATGTGTATGTTCAGTTGGCCTTGATATGATTGCTATTCCAGGAGATACAACCGCTGCTACAATATCTGGTATCATTGCTGACGAATCAGCAATCGGTATGATCAATCAGAAGACTACAGCTGTCAGAATCCTTCCTGTTGTCGGTAAGACAGTAGGCGAGAGCATCGAGCTTGGTGGACTCCTTGGTCATGCTCCTATCATGAAGGTCAACAACTATAGCTGCGAGGAGTTTATCTCAAGAACCGGTTCCATTCCAGCACCTATTCATAGCTTTAAGAACTAGTCCTTATGTCTGACAGCGCCGAAATGCATTGGTATGTGGCTCGTTCCCGCAATGACCATGAGATGAAGATCCGTTCTCGTCTTATGGAGATTGGTGTGGAGAACTTCATTCCAACTCAGGTTGTTGTCAGGACTAAAAATGGCAAGAAGGTTAAGGTGGAAGTTCCTGTTGTCAGGAATCTAATCTTTATTCATGCAACAAAGGAAGTCGCTTTGTCTCTACCTAACGGGTATGGTCTTAATCTCTGGTATATGATAGATCCAGTCAAGCACACCTTGTTGGAGATCCCGACAAAACAGATGGATGACTTCAAACTGGTGTGGGACCTTGATCCGGAGGCACTTTGCATAAGCGAAGAACCAATTGTTGTTGGAGGAAGAGTCAGGGTAATGAAAGGCAACTTTGCCGGAGTTGAAGGCAATGTCGTATCTATGCCTAACAAGACATATGTGGTAGTATCAATCGGAGCATCTCCGTCCAGACTTTCTGCAACATCACCACATCAGATTGATGCACTTCTAGTTGCAAAGGTGAAGATTCCGAAGTCTTATCTTATCCCAGTGTAGTTTGACTAGCTGATATAACAGTTTAGGGTGCCATTTGGCACCCTCTGTTTGTCTTATAGAGTGAGTTTCTATACAGTGATGTTGTAATCGAATTCAAGACTCTGCTTAGGCTCAACCTTATGCATCCAGTCTTTATCCTTGTACTCTCCAGAGTATTCAACCATATCAGCTCTACCAAGCCATGGCTCAAGGCATACAAATGGAGCATTCTTCTTAACTGGAGACCAGATAGCCATTACCTCTGAGCATTTGCTGTAGAGCGATAGATACTTGTTTCCTTCCTTATCAAAGAGGGTTACAGTCTTGACAAGACTATCTTCCTGGATTATTGCATCATCATCGAATGAGTTTGTCTTGAGAGCAAGTCTTCCTCCTTCAATTGACATTGCTTTTTTTCCTGGAGTACAGCATCCCTTTGCTCCCAGGACTGAGATGTTGAGGTCTTTTACGATCTCGCCAGCTTCATTGTACAGTTCAGCATAAGCATGTGTATCATCTTCAGGACAAAATTCAGGGTAGTTGAATGCAGGGTGTGCTCCGATAGAACAGTATATTTCCTTGTCAGTAGGATTGGTGACAGTCCATAGGATATGAACTGTTGATCCTTCCAGAGTATATTTAGCTTCGAGGTGGAAGTTGTATGGATACTTGGCAAGAGTCTCTTTTGAAGAGTCAAGTCCTAGAATCAATTCATCAGCGGTTTCTTTGATGACATAGAAGTCTGCGTCTCTAGCAAATCCGTGCTGAGGAAGATTGAATGTCTTACCGTCAACTCTATATTCATCGTTCCAGACTTTGCCTACGATAGGGAAGAGGATAGGAGCATGTCTTCCCCAAAACTTTGGGTCAGCCTGCCAGACATATTCTTTTCCGTCTTTCTTTATACTTGCGAGTTCTGCTCCATGAAGAGCCACTTCAATTTCGATAGTTCCGTTAGATAGTTTCATGTGTTATATTTTGTGTTTTGTTCAATAAAGTTATGAAATAGTTTTAAATAACGGATAGCTTTGGTGGCATAAACAATAGATTTCCATTGTTGTTCACTAGTCTACTTCTTAATCTTTTTCCAGGCTGTTGACACCGGATTAAGAATGATGGAAGTGTCATATTTGCCAAGAAAATACATGCCGGTAATGATAACAATAGATATACCGATTGCTGCCAATGTGCTATCCTTAAAGAAATGGCCTGCCACTATTATTAAGAAGTAATGAGTCATATATATTAACAATGAACTCCTTCCTAATTGGATTAGCCATTTATTGGTTGTTATCTTTTCTGCAAGGGATATAACTATGGCGGTGAGGGATGTGGCACAAATAAAGAATGACAGTCTTAATGCCATTCCGTATTGTAATCCCCCAGCTCGGAAATATGGTTTAGAGCAAGTAAACACATCGTTGAATCCTTCTGAAGTTAACATAAAGAACGGAATGAGAACTGCAGATAATCCAAATATTGTGATTCGGATGTTTTTGCTGGACCAGATCTTTCTCAAACAGTCTTTGTATAGATATCCTCCTATAAAAAATGGCAAGAAGGCAAATAGACGCTGTATGTTCAAGAATCTGCTTACGGGAACAAATCCAACCATGAGCGAAAAGGCTATAGACAGAAGGAATGCAGATAAAGGATTATCTTTTATCGCTTTGTGGAGATATTGAACGACGGTTCTCCATATGATCAAGCATGGGAGATACCACATTGTTCTCTCAGACAAGACAAAAAAGTTGCGGAGATTGTGCTCATCGAATCCCATATGTGGAAGATAATGAAGAGCTTGAAAAACAAAATAGGTCTCAATTAACATTAATTGGGATTTCCAGAACTTATTGTTGTCTTTGAGATGAGTTAGATATCCGGAAATGGCTATAAAAGCCGGCATGTGAAATAGATATATTATATTGTGTATAATATATTTTGAAGGGATACTTCCACATGGCTCTAAACTATGACCTAGTACTACAAGGATTATCAATAGACCTTTTGCTATGTCTATCTTTGGGTCAAATGCTTTAGCTGCAGTTCCTGGTGTATGTCCGCAAATTGCCATATTGGAAAAGATGAGTTTCTGTGACAAAAGTAACTATAATAATTTAATAGTGAAACTTTGAAACTTTCTTGTGAAACTTTTTCCTTTTTTCTTGAAACTTCTTTTGAACCTGTTTATATTTGTTTCATTGAATAAATGAATAAGAATGTCAAACGGTAAACTATTTCTTATAGACGGACATGCTTTGGTCTTCAAGATGTTTTATGCATTCATGAGAAGACCGATGATCAACACCAAAGGTCAGGATATGTCTGTTCTTCTTGGATTCACAAAATACCTTCTCGAGCTCCTTGATAGGGAGAAACCAACTCATATTGCAGTTGCATTCGACCCTCCTGGAGGAACGTTCAGAAACAAGATGTATGAGGCCTACAAGGCAAATAGACCTCCAACACCACCTCTTATTGTGGCTGCACTTGAACCTCTGACTGAGATCGTTCAGGCTCTCAATATTCCTGTACTTATGATAAAGGGATTTGAGGCGGATGATGTCATCGGTTCAATGGCAAAGCGCTCTGCTAGGGAAGGATTTGATGTCTATATGGTAACTCCAGATAAGGATTACGGACAGCTGATAGAGGACCATATCTTCCAGATCAAGCCAGGAAAGGCTGGCTCAGATGATGAGATCTTAGGCGTTCCTGAGATCTGTCAGAGGTATGGAATCACAGACCCTAAGCAGGTGATTGACATGCTTACTATCTGTGGAGATGCTGCAGATAATGTTCCAGGAGTCAAGGGTGTCGGTGAAGTCGGTGCAGCAAAGCTTATCGGAAAGTACGGCTCTCTAGATAATATCTATGAGCATCTAAGTGAACTCAGCGCAAAACAGGCTGCTATGTTCGAAGATGCTAGAGGACATATCAAACTAAGTCAGGAGCTTGTTACAATCAAGACTGATATTCCTCTTGAGACAACAGCAGAGGATATGAAGTATGATACGCAGTATAGTCCTAGGATTGTCGAACTTTTCAATGAATATGAGTTTGGATCACTCAAGAGATACATATCTCATATAAATTATACTCCTTCAGCAGTGCCTGTAGAGGAGAAGAAAAAGACAGAACTTTCCATTGTCAAGACCACTCCAGAGGAAGTCGTCCTTGCTGCAATGCAGTCTGGTAAGTGTTCTATTGTATTTGAAACATCTCTTAAGAGCATCTTCGCAGATCCTGGATTCATCACAGTCGCTGCTAGAAGAAAAGAGACTTTCCTTGCAGCTGAAGGTTCAATCTCACAGTTCAAGATGCTTTTGGAAGACTCTTCAGTTGAGAAGTATGGATATGATCTGAAGTTCAAGTCCAATGTTCTGCACAATTCAGGCGTTGAATTAGCTGGTAAGTTCTTCGATATCCCTCTTCTTCATTACCTTGTTGATCCTGAGAGAAGTCACAATCTTGATGCTCTTGCCAGCACTTACCTTGGAGTATCGATGGAAGAACAGGCTCCTGAGACGCAGAAGGCTGCGCCTGCATCCCTATTTGATATGTCTGAAGAAGAAGAAAGCAGGAAGGATTTCTCAAAGGAAGCTTCAGTTCTTATTCCGCTGGCTGAAAAGATTGTGGAGGAGCTTAAGGCATCAGGTGCCTACAATCTATATGAGACAATGGAGGAACCTCTTCTTAAGGTTCTTGGAAGAATGGAGTGTAACGGAGTCAAGGTTGACATGGCTTCACTTCGTGAATTCGCCGGAATGCTCAGCAAGAGTGTTGTTGAGAGAGAGGAAAAGATAAAAGAACTCGCAGGTGATCCGAACCTTAATCCGGCATCACCAAAGCAGATTGGTGCGGTCATCTTTGAGAAACTTATCCCAGAGAACAAGGCTAAGAAGACAGCAAGCGGTACATGGTCAACAGATGAACAAACTCTTCTCGATTATGCAGATCAGCACCCTATTATAGATGAACTGTTGGAGTATAGAGGAGAGAAGAAACTTCTCTCTACTTATATTGAACCGTTTGGTGGATTTATTTCTCCAGTTACGGGTAAAGTACATACAACATATAATCAGGCTCTTACAGCTACAGGACGATTA
>JAKSJT010000194.1 GCA_024402125.1 Bacteroidales bacterium | reverse complement strand
GTATTTGGCTGACTTGCCCATCTGCCTGCATCACTTGGAGACACCAGGCTCTTATAAGGAGGTTGAACTGGAACATGGGATGGATTCTGATCACCCAGAGGTTCAAGATCCTTAATCCCACTAGCATAGTCCATAATGATCCTGGCGGCCTTTATGTCCCCATCACAATAATTGCTCCTTCCATAATTGTCCTCAGAAGAAAGTTTAACAAGAACCTCATTATAATAGGCCTTGTAGTCAAAACTTCCGGAACACGAGAAAAGAGTCATAAGCGAAATAACTGATACGGACAATATATTGAATACTCTCATACTACTTTGTTAATTCTTTTTCGACCCGGATGCTCTCACTGTTTGAAGAACAACAGATAGGACAACCAGAGTCAGACCCACCCAGAACGACCAGTCTAGTTCTCTTGTTTCTCCAAAGAGGATTGCAGCAAAGACGATACTATATACCGGTTCAAGGTTATATGTCACATTTACAGTAAAAGCGGACAGTTCACGAAGAGCATGAATCAGAAAAAGGAACGGTATAACTGTAAACACTGATCCTAACAGGACAAGTCCAACAATATCGCTTGAAGTAGGAACTCTCGGCACATCCGCATTGAGAGCGAAATACACTGGCGTCACAACAGACAATATTGCAAGGCCTCCCAGAAGTTCATAGAAAAGCATAGTCGCACTATCCTGCGAAGTCTTCTGTGCCACTTTAACATTGATAATAGCGAACACTTAATCGATTGCAGCTGATACAACGCCCACAAGGATACCTGCCCTGTACCTGATGTCAATGCTGACTATCAGCACCACGCCAAGGATTGTTATAAAGCTTACAAGGACATCTGCAAGACGGACTTTCTTACCGGCCAGAAGAGGTTGAAAGCAAAGAGTGAAAAAACATGATGTCGCTATACATACAACTCCTACCGAGACATTGGAGGCCTTGATGCTGGCAAAGAATGCCACCCAGTGGAATGCAAGAAGAAAACCGCATCCCAAAATCGGAAGCACATCTTTCAGTGCGATACGATGGACTCGTTTAAGGGCAAACATTGCAGCTGTCATAGTGACAACAGCTACCATGATCCTGTACCAGACAAGCGGAAGACCACCCATGGAGATGAACCTTCCGAAAAGACCGGTCGCTCCAGCAAGAAGAACCGCTATATGTAGAACCGCAAAAGTGCGTGACCTGTTATCCATGTTATCAATAGAAAAAAGTGGCAACTGCCGACAATACAAAAATTTGAGTGAAGCGATTCACTTTAAGTAAGGGGCACAATTCTAGTCTAAAAATTCAACAAATCAAAATATATGGGTGATTTTTAGGGAGTGCTATACTGCGCCTCGATTCATACTTCAGAATCCTCCGACAGCTGTACGATATCATCCAGAGGAATGCTTTCACCATTTCCCAGCACAAGAAGCCTCTGATACTGGTCAACTTTCTTCAGTGTGGATGACACAGTCCTGTACTCTCCCCCTTCTTTTCTGGAATCCTTACTAAAATACACAACCGTCAGTTTGACAGTTTCAATGGCAGACCTTTCCAGAATTTTTGAAAGAGTCTTGTCCAATGTAAGTCTCTCGTCATCCGCAAGCTGTATTTTTGAATCCGTCAACCTGCCCGTTTCCTGGATCACACCCTCATATCCGGTCAATGCCGCAAATGGAGAGAACTGTGCAGCCCTTGACGACATGCTCATCCTGGGGTGGACTTCCGACTGATGGTGCGGAAGATTGATTATATCCCTGTACTTATCCACACTCATGCCTTGTGTCCTCCTATCTGGGCGTTTCGTTCCCTTGAAGTAGCCCCGTCCTCAAAGTCAAGTCCCTTGAGAAGGGCGTTCTTTCCGAACTTGTTCCTGATTGCCAGAATGGCTTCCTGACGCTTCCTCTCCTTTTCATTGTCCTGCCTTTCACCGAAAAGGTCAAGACAAGGCATGGAGTCCGCCTCCTTCTCACTGATGACATGAGCGGCGGTAAGATTCAGCCTTCTTACAGAAAGGTTCCCGTCAACGATTCTGTCGAAAAGCTCAGAGGCAGCCCTTACAATCTCACTAGTGGATGATGTCGGAAAGCTTAGGTTAATGGAGCCATGAGCAGGCTTCGGGACCTTCCTTCCGTAATAGTCCACTGCCATCTCTCCAGTAAATTTAGACAGACTATCGCCGTCGTATCCTACATATAGTACCAGCTGGTCTGTGACAAGACCTTTCCTGAAAAGGTCCATAGAAAGGGAGTCAGCCATCTCCATAATGACTATCCGAGCCTTGGTTTTGTCATATGCGCAGGAGAGAACCTGTCCACTGCTGATACTGTTTGATTCTGGTTGATATGCCTTGATATCCTTTATTGTACAAGGCTCCCATCCCCATGCATGGTCAATAAGAAGCTCGGCATTGACACCGAATACTTTATAAAGATATGCCTCCCAATCAGGTCTGGTCGAACAAAGGGCAATATCTCCCATAGTATGGATTCCGACAGACTCAAGCTTTGAAGCAATGCCACGACCTACTCTCCAGAAATCTCTAAGCGGAGTATGTGACCAAAGTTTCTGCCTGTAGGACATCTCATCAAGCTCTGCGATTCGAACGCCATCAGCATCCGCTTTCTGATGTTTCGCCTCTATATCCATCGCCACCTTCGCAAGATACAGGTTAGTTCCTATCCCTGCGGTTGCAGTGATGCCTGTTGTAGACAGGACATCCTTGATCATTCTCATGGCGAGTTCATGTGCAGTACACGAGTATGTCTTCAGGTAATCAGTAGCATCTACGAACACCTCATCGATGGAATATACATGAATATCCTCCGGAGATACATATTTGAGATATACAGCATAAATCTTTCCACTGACATCCATATAATGAGCCATCTGAGGCGGAGCCACTATATAGTCAAGGCGCAAGGAAGGGTCTGACTGAACAAGAGTATTGTCAAAACTTGAGTCCCTGAAAGCTCTTCCTGGAGCACTGTACTGTCTTGACAGATTTATGGACTTCACCTTCTGGACTACCTCGAAGAGCCTTGCTCTTCCTGGAATGCCATAAGACTTGAGAGACGGAGACACTGCAAGACATATCGTTTTCTCTGTCCTTGAAGAATCAGCAACAACAAGGTTTGTGGTAAGAGGATCAAGTCCCCTTTCCACGCACTCGACAGATGCGTAGAAGGATTTCAGATCTATTGCTATGTATGTCTTCTGCATATTGATTTTCCAGTCTCAAAGGTAAAGATTTCTGAGATTCAGGACAAATGATAATGACGCTACAAAAAGCCAATCTGATATAGCATTCACGAAGAGAATCTCAGGCTGATCTGGAAACGGACTGTCTTGCGTCCAAAAGAGCATAGTTTGAATGTAATCTTACACTTGGACTTCGTATGGAGCAACACAAATGTTACCCCTCCTCCCAAAATGACTTTGCGAAAAATTACAAAAAAAATTGAGCGGTCTCGATTCACATCGTGTCCGCTCACAATTCAAACCTAAAATTTCCATAAATCAAAATATTAAACTGATTTTCAGCACAATACACTTGATCATTAATCTCTATCAGTACAAAATCAGTACGTTTTTGAAGAAATAGTGAAAAAAGGCACTATTTAAACAATAATATATCCTGCGTGCGTTGCGTTGACTGCGCATTCTTGAACTATACAGGACTTTGTACAAACCTCAAAAAGCCACTGCGTTTCTTGCGTAGATTGCGAATCTATTGAAATAGAAAAGGCACTAGTCAATCAAATCAACAAAGCCTAGTTTTACTACACTGTCACCATTATGTAATCATAACACGATGTTTTTTGCCCCCCGTAAGCTTTCACTACAACAAAATCCCTTAAATATCTCTTTTGTCAATATAGCATTTCGCATTCAAGAAGAGAAGATTGGATTTATTATAAATTAGATACCGGCCGAATTGTATATCCATCGTCACAAAAATCATTAACCGAATAAAAACCAGTTTGGTAGATTCTCATACATGAGGCATGGTTCATTGAGTCAAATGTTGAGCCTAAGTACTCCCCGTTGCGTCCAGCTTCGAAACGTCTATTTCCTTTGTATACTCCTGATGCTGGCAAAAAAATAGAATTTCCATTCCATTTACTTGTTACAAGCATACCATTAATACCATTTACTTCAGTCCATGATTTTGTAGTATTGTTAATCAATTCGTCAATTTGCTTAAGTGTTGGCAAATGCCAACTCCATCCCCATTTGTGCCTGGCGGCATCATGATTTCTGGTAAGATTACCGTCATCATCTACTATACCACGTAATTTAAGCATAAATGCTCCAGTGGATCGATATTTACAGTTAGAAAAATCCTTTTTGGGTTCGATTTCTCCCCAGGCAAAATAATCACCATATTCCTCCGGTTTGTTAGAGCCTATATTACAAGATGCCCACATTGTTCTCGAAGGCAGTCCAAGATCCACATATTCATGTCCATTAATATAAGTTTTATTAACTATTTCAGATACTTTCTTTGCCTCATTTTCATGTTGAACCTTTTCGCCGTTCATCTTTGAGATAGTATGCTCTCGTTTTACTTTTTCTTCTACAGTATTTGATATTACTTCGACATTCTTCCTTGCGTATGTATCCGGATACTCTTTTGGTACAAGTAAAGCACCACAATCAGGACAGAATTTACTATCCTTCGGTATATCAGCAGAACCACACTTAGGACATTTAATACCTTGAGACACAGGCGTTCCGCATATAGGACAGAACTTGAACCCACTAAGTATTTCGGCATTACACTTCGAACATTTCATAATTAGTTTTATTTATATTCAAGAATTAAGATCTCCAATTAGTATCTATATATTATTTAGTATATTTACTTTTCCGAGACAGGACGAATATAGTAACCAAAGAATAAAGATGTTCCCCCAAAACTATCAATTGAAAAACTTCCTGATAGGAAATACGCAGAAGAAAAGGAATCATATTTTGTAGAGCTCCAATAACAAGCATTATTGCGACTTGTAGTCTCAGATATCCTTTTCATCTCAGATGGAAGAATTAAATATTTCCCATTTATTTTGCTTACTAGTCGATACACATATTTTCCGTTCTGAACAATGGAGGATATTTTAGTGTTTTCTATTAATTCGATAAACTGATCGACGGTTGGCATATGCCAGTCAAGTCCCCATTTACAAGTCGCTACATCATAAAGCGAAGAAAGATTGTTATTGGAATCAACTACACCTCTCAACTTCATCCAGAATGATGGCGTGTTTTTCCATTTACTATTGGACTTGGTATATTCACTTTTTGTTTCCACTTCGCCCCAAGCATATTTGTCACCGCACTCTTCCGGCCTTGAGGCACCGACGTTGCATGTTGCCCATAAAGTGCCTGAAGGTAGGCCTAAATCAACATACTCATGTCCATTTATACACACCTTTTTTGCTTTTTCTGCTTTCGCTACTTCAATTTCTTCTTGAGCATGTTCTCTCTGGCTCTCTTTTTTCATTAACTTTATTTTTTTGTTCTCGAGAGCTTCATTCTTGCGTATTTCCTTATCAAAAGTGTCTTGATCAATAAGAAGAGTACCACAATCAGGACAGAATTTACTGTCTTTGGGGATTTCAGTTGCACCACATTTTGGACATTTAATTGTTTGATCAACTGGTGATCCACAATTAGGGCAGAACGAGAATCCAGCCTGAATATCATTATTACATTTTACGCATTTCATAATGGTACCTTTATTTTGTAGTTACTCAACATGAAGTTCATGGTCCTTTTCAAACTCTATTAGCTTAACTTTAGCTTTAATCATGACCCTATCATCAATCATGATGCCTGGTTCCAATGTTGAATCTATAGTTCTCCCATTTAAGAGAGCGTCAGACAATACTGCAGTGTGTCTGACAAAATCAAACTTCTCTTCACCGTTAATCAATGAAGCTCCAGACAGCAGCAAAGCCTCGCGGATTCGAGATTTCTCTAGGTCCAGAAAACTTAGCACTTCCGGATTTGTGGTCTGATGAGATATTTTATCGATATCATCATATATTTCACAGCACTGGACTGCAAGCTTCATATAATTATCGTTG
>JAKSJT010000193.1 GCA_024402125.1 Bacteroidales bacterium | reverse complement strand
CCTGTAGCTGGTGGAGACCTTTCAATCTCTGTTACTTCTAACGTAGACTACACAGTAGCAATCGAGGAGGAAAGCAAGAGCTGGATCTCTATCGTTACTACTAAGGTAGGTCAGATGCGTACAGATGTACTTGACGTTACAGTTTCAGCTAACAACACTCCAGAGCAGAGAGTTGGTTCAATCCTTCTTGTTGACGCTCAGGGTGCAACTGTTCAGACAATTGCCATCACACAGGAAAGCGGCGCTTACACAGCTCCTGCATTCGCTGATGACAACTTCAAGGCATATATCCTCAAGAACTTCGATAAGGATGGTGACGGTGAGATCTCATCTACTGAGGCTGCTGCTATCGAGACTATCAACTATGCTGACGATATGGGTGGTGTAACTTCTTGGGCTGGTGTAGAGGCATTCTACAACCTCAAGAACTTCACATTCTCAGGTTCTTCATACTACACACAGAAGTCTACATTCGAGTCACTTGACCTTACTAACAACAAAAAGCTTGAGAACCTCAGCGTTCTTTCAAAGACAGTAAAGACAATTGACCTTTCAGGACTTACACTTGTCAAGACAATTCAGGTTGGTCTTAGCAACAACCTCGAAAACCTCAAGTTTGACAGTCTCAAGGAGCTCAAGTCTCTCATTGCATATGCTACAGCACTTACTTCTGTAGACTTGTCAGGATGTCCTGAGCTTTCTACAATTACTCTCTACGACACTAAGATCACAAGCCTTGACCTTAGCTGCTGTCCAAAGGCTGAGACTGTTTCTGTTGGTACAAAGACTCTCGCTTCTCTTAACATCAATGGTTGTAACGAGATTACAAGTTTTGCTATCAACAATGCCTTGATGACAGAGTTCGACTTCAGCGCTCTCACAAAGCTTACAAAGTTCAATGCTGACTACACAGCTATGACTGTCATTGACCTTTCTAACTCACCTCTTCTTACATCATTCAACGCTAGCAACTGTGCTAAGCTTTCAATCATTGATGTATCAAAGGCATCTAAGCTCTCAAGCCTCACAGCTTATTCAAACAATGCTCTTACAGAGATTAGAGTTGCAGAGGGTGTGAACTACTCTAGCTTCTACTATACATCAGGTCACTGGAATGCTGATGAGACATACACAGCAACTAAGATTGTTGTAGTTCCATCTGATGCTGAGCCTATCTCAGACTACATCGCTGGTATCCAGGACGAGTATGTAAAGAAGTTCATCCTCAAGGGATACGACAAGAACAACGATGGTAAGATCTCTGCTGAAGAGGCTGCTGAAATCAAGGAGCTTGATCTTTCAGACTTCGCTCTTACAAACGTTGATGGTCTCAGCACACTTCCTGCTCTTGAGAAGCTCAACCTTTCAGGCAACAAGCTTACAACATTCGACGGCGCAGACTTCAAGGCTCTTGTTGAGCTTGACCTTAAGGACAACGCTCTTACAAAAGTAGCTCTCAAGTCTAACAAGATTAAGGTTCTTGACCTTAGCAACAACAAGCTTTCAGGATCACTTGATTACAGTAACCTTCCATCATCAACTCTCGTAAAGTTCAATGTATCTAAGAACGCTGTATCGTTCTCTCCATACAACTTCTACTATCTCGAGAGCCTTGATATGAGCAACACATCTACAACATCTCTCAGTGGTACAACTTCTATCACTAAGGTTAAGTACCTCAATATTTCTAACACAAAGATTTCCGGTGAGCTTAACCTCTCATCTCTCAATGCACTTGAGACTCTTGACATCAGAAATACTGACATTACTACATTGAATGTTTCAGGTGCAATCACATCAGGTTCTCTTAAGGCAATCCTCGCTGACGGTAGCAAGCTTTCTCTTGTAAAGGTTGGTTCAGGCAACGAGCTTCCAGAGGGTCTTGTACAGGGTGTTGAGAACGTAATGGTTCAGAACTTCACTAGCCCAACACAGTCTCTCAAGACAAACGAGTGGGGTTATATCACAGAGTTCATCGCAGGTGAAGGTGCTACAGCATCTGACTTTACAGTAAACTACACAGAGGCTTCAAGCGGTTTCGTAATTGACGCTGGCGGACAGGCTTCTATCAAGGTTAAGTCAGGAAAGAAGGTAGTCAAGTTCTTCGCTCTCGGCGTCAACGGTGCTCCTCAGATCACACTTGAAAGAAGTTCAGGTAAGGTTATCTACACTAAGTCTACAGATAGCTCTTACTATGGAGAATCTTACAAGAGCTCTGACGAGAACCCATTCACAGTAGCTGAGAACGCTTCTGCTACAAAGAATCAGTCAAGCTACATCGTTGACGGTAACAGCGCTTACCACTTCTTCAACCTCTCTGCCGAATTCTCTTCAGCAACATCTACTGAAGAAGGCGAGGAAATCATCTTCAAGGTTTCTGGAAAGGCTGGTGAAAAGGTAATCCTCCTTGGTATCAACATGTCAAGCTCACGCTCTGACGACGAGTAGTAACTATGCGTCTAGCAAATAGTTCAATAATAATTGCAATGGCTCTTATGGCACTTTCATGTGCCAGAGAGCCTTTTGCTGTAGAAGAGAGTTCTTCTTCCGAGTCTAAAGCAGTCAACACTTTCTGCGCTGAAGCAGAGGGACAGTTCCTTGTAAGAGTTTCTGATCCTGATGCCATTCCAGAGAGTTTGAATGCAGAAAGGCTGTTCCCTTCCGTTAAGGGTAAGGAATCTATCGAGAAGAAATATGGCCTTGACCAGTGGTTTGCGGTAAGCGTTCCTGAAGGAATGGACATCAATCAGCTGACAGAAGTTCTCGAATCCGAGTCTTCAATCATCAGCTATGAATTCCCAGACCTTCTAGTTCGTCCATATACAAAGGACAACTTCAAGATCGCTCCAAGTCCATCTCTTAGCAGAATTGAGCCGACTACAATGAACGATCCACTCTTCAGGAACCAGTGGTTCCTATATAACAGTGGAGACAAGGATCTTTTCGGTTCAACTAATGTGGAGGGAACTGATGTCAATATCCGTGATGCATGGACTCTCACAGCAGGTGATCCATCTGTTGTTGTAGCAGTTGTTGACGAAGGTGTTAAGACCACACATCCTGACCTTGCAGCCAACATGTGGACCAATGCAAAGGAGATTCCAGGAAACGGAATTGACGATGATAACAACGGTTATATCGACGACGTTCATGGATATAACTTCGCAGCCAAGGGTGCCATCTCTTGGGGTCTTCCTGGCGACGAAGGTCATGGAACACACGTAGCCGGTCTGGTTGCCGCTGTAAACAATAACGGTATCGGAGTGAGCAGCGTAGCCGGTGGCAGCGGTAAAGGCGACGGAGTACGTATCATGTCTTGTCAGATCTTCAGTGGATCTACCCGCAATGACAATGTATCTGTTGCACGTGCAATCAAGTATGCGGCAGACAATGGTGCTTCAGTTCTCCAGTGTTCTTTCGGACTTGGTACATATTACTCAGACAAGGCATTCGCTGAGAGCCTTTCTGCAGTGAAGGCAGCATATGACTACTTCAGAGATCCAGCAAATGCGAACTGCAGTGCAGTTGATGGTAATATTGTTGTTATTTCAGCAGGAAACAGTCATAACTCCAAAGCAGAGTATCCAGGCGCCTATAGAGACTACATCTGCGTAAGTGCAATATCTCAGGACAACCTTCCTGCATGGTACACAAACTACGGAGACGGTGTTAATATCGCTTCACCTGGGGGAGACAACACTCTCGGTCTTACAATGCTTTCTACTGTTGTAAGCGAGAGCGACTCAGCACATTCTGACTATGGATTCATGCACGGAACTTCAATGGCTACTCCTGTAGTATCAGGTATCGCTGCACTTGGTCTTTCATATGCAAAGAAAATTGGACGTCACTTCTCAAGAGATGAGTTCGAGGCAATTCTTCTGTCTTCAGTAAACTCTCTTGAGCCAGGACTTACCGGTTCAAAGAAGACTCCTTCAGGCACAATGGATCTCGCAAGATTCAAAGGCAAGATGGGAACTGGTGTCATCGACGCATGGAAAGTTCTCATGAACATCGAGGGTGTTCCTTTTGTTACTGTAAAGACTGGTGAAAGCGTTTCAGTTGACCTCTCAGAGTGGTTTGGTTCAGATGCATCTTATCTCACAATGACTGGCGTTGAAATCAGCGATGCCGCCAAGTCTACATTAGGTATTACAGACAATCCAACTGTCTCTTCCGGTAAACTTACTATCAAGTGCACAAAGGCTGGTTCAGCAAAGATTACTATCGGTGCAATTGCTGGTGGAAATACTGCAGGATCTGATTCTGTAATGGGAGGAAAGACATTCTCCCGCACAGTATCTATCGTATCAAGACCAAACGCCGGTAAATCCAACGGATGGCTATAAATCATTTGAGTTATGAAAAAGATATATTACATACTATTTATAGCCCTAGCTTTTATCCTTACATCATGTCATAAGGAACCAAAGCCAGTTTCAGCAGAGGAAATCATCGGTACATGGACCCTTGAACAGTTCGGTGGAGTTCCAGCCGGAGAGCTAAGTATCTGGATTGACTTCCAGAGTTCCAGTTTTGATATCTACCAGAGAGCATCATCCGATGTAAGCTACGAGCACTTCACCGGTGAGTGGACAATTACAGCAGGAGTGCTTTCCGGAAAGTATTCTGACGGAACATCCTGGGCTTCTTCCTACAATGCAGAAATCTCTGAAGACGGTAAACTTGTTTTAGTATCAAGTTCCACTGAAGAGGAGAGCATCTACAGGAAGGCAGACTTCCCTAGCGGATTCCAGAATCAGGTTAGACCAGAATAAGTCTAGAACACATAGATATTTCATTAGAGCCGTTCCGTTTCAGGTGCGGCTCTTTTGCTTTCTATGATACACCCTTGACATAAAAAACCCGACACCAGTTTCACAACAAGCGCCGGGCAAACCTAAACTAATGCAGGCGGTACAAACCAATGCACCACCAATATGAATTACAAATCAACAGGCTTTTTACCCGCTGAACTCTCTAGTCTATTTGAATATGGAAAAATACGCTGACAATCAGCGAAAGAAGTAATTTGCATTGAAGTTTATAGTTTAGTTTGGTTCTCTTTTTTGAGTGCCCAAATATAGATATAATTCCTTATTTGACAAAATTAGAGACCAATTTCTTCTTCCTCTGACAGCAATAGATGCTCTTCAGGAACTAAAAGTTCCTTTCCCTGCGCCCTTTTAGCGCCTAACTTGATTAGTTTTCTGGCTGAAGTGGTTATGCTAGGTCCTTTGTCCTCCAGCTTAATAATGCCCTTGTTATACTCTCCGTAGACAGCCTTCAGTCTTCTTCCAAGTTCCTTATACGAATCATAGAATAGTCCTACCCTCTCCACTATCGCATCAGCGGCCTGCATAATCTCCATCACATTGCTATCCTGGCTGTACTTGTTCCAAGTCAGTCTTATGACCTTCATAAATGGCATAATAGTCTGTTCTGTCGCAATAACAACTCCTTTTGAGTATGCGTACTGCCATAGGGTGTAATCTGCATCTATTGCTGCCCTATAAGCCATATCGACAGGCATGAACATGATAACATAGTCAGCAAATCTTTTTGACTTGTCGATCTTTGATGCATAGTTCTTTCCTGAGAGTTCATCAATATGCTTCTTGACACTCTTTAGATGCTTGTCCAATGCTGTTTTCCTATCTTCTTCCGAATCGGCATTCATGTATTCCACGAAGGCTGTAAGAGACACCTTTGAATCCACAACAAGGTCCTTTTTCTCCATTCCGTCATAGAAGTGGAAGACAAAGTCCGGTCTACTGAGGTCTTCCCCAGTTACTTCCCTATCATAATGAAGTCCCCTTTCAAATCCTTCCTTTGAGAGGATATCATCCAGAAGGTTCTCTCCCCAGCATCCCTGAACCTTTGGACGTCCGGTCAAGGCTTCGGACAATGAGTCAGCCTTTGCTCCGATGTCGGCTGTCCTGGCACTCATTTCCTTGACTGCAAGTTCAAGCTGACTCTTCAGTTCAGTTGTAGTCTTGACATTATTTATCTCATTATCTGAAAGAGCCTTTTTCATACTCTCTATACTTTCCTTAAGTGGATCAAGCATTGAGCTGAGGTCACCCGTGTCTCACACGGAAAGAT
>JAKSJT010000192.1 GCA_024402125.1 Bacteroidales bacterium | reverse complement strand
TCCTCCTTCTGGACGACCGAGAAGTCTGTCAACAGTATTGATAACGACCTTGATGATGTCGATGTTCTTCCACTCGTTGAATCCTCCGATATTGTATGTCTCCGCTATCTTTCCCTCATGGAAGATCATATCGATTGCCCTTGCGTGATCCTCGACAAAGAGCCAGTCTCTGACATTCTCACCCTTTCCGTATACAGGAAGAGGCTTTCTGTGACGGATATTGTTGATGAAAAGCGGAATGAGCTTCTCCGGGAACTGATAAGGTCCATAGTTGTTTGAGCAGTTTGTGACGATTGTAGGCATTCCATAGGTGTCATGGTATGCACGAACAAAATGGTCACTGCTTGCCTTTGAAGCACTGTATGGAGAATGAGGGTTATACTTTGTTGTCTCGTAGAAGAAATCCTCTCCATATGCCTCATGATGCTCACTAGATGATGCCTTTGTTGTGAATGGAGGCTCGATTCCTTCAGGATGAGTCATCTGAAGAGCTCCATACACCTCATCTGTCGAGATGTGGTAGAATCTCTTTCCCTCGTACTTTTCCGGAAGACTCTCCCAATAGAGCTTGGCTGCCTGAAGAAGAGACAGTGTACCCATGACGTTTGTCTTTGCGAATGTGAACGGATCCTTGATGGATCTGTCTACATGAGACTCTGCTGCAAGGTGGATGATACCATCTATCTTTTCATCCTGCATGAGCTGATAGAAAGCATCAAAGTCGCAGATATCCATCTTTACAAACTTGTAGTTTGGTCTGTCTTCAACATCCTTAAGGTTAGCGAGGTTACCTGCATATGTAAGCTTATCAAGGTTGATAATCTTATACTCAGGATACTTGTTTACAAAGAGTCTTACAACATGTGATCCGATAAATCCGGCACCACCAGTAATGACGATTGTCTTCTTAAAATCAGCCATATGGAAATATTAATAAGTTTCTAATACAATTTATCGTTAATGTCAAAATCAAGCACTGCATCTTTCAGGCATGCATGTCTTGTGTCCTTCTCGGAAAGGATGGCCTTTTCTACTGGAATCATCCAATCTATACCTAAAGACTCATCAAGGATGCTGATACCGGCATCAGCTTCAGGATGATAGAATTCATCACACTTATATTGGAATACGGCAGTCTCAGACAGCACTGCGAATCCATGTGCGAATCCCCTTGGAATAAAGAACTGTCTATGGTTCTCTTCTGAAATTACTGCAGCTACATGCTTTCCAAATGTAGGGCTACCCTTTCGGATATCTACAGCGACGTCAAGAACCTCGCCTTTTACACATCTTACAAGCTTGCTCTGAGTATAAGGCATCTTCTGATAATGAAGTCCACGCATAACTCCATATGAAGACATACTTTCATTATCCTGTACGAAATGAACAGTATGTCCAAGGATTGGAGCAACCTTCTGGTCGAATTCTCTCTGAGAGAAACTCTCAAAGAAGTATCCCCTGGCATCCTTGAATACTTTTGGCTCAATTATCAGTACGCCTTCAATATTTGTCTTTATTACTTCCATATGAATAATTACATGTAGAATTCTTTATACCACTGTGCGAATTTACGAAGTCCTTCTCTAAGAGGTGTGCTTGGCTTAAAACCGAAATCTCTTTCCAAAGGAGCTGTATCAGCATATGTTACAGGCACATCACCTGGCTGCATAGGGACAAGTTCCTTGTGAGCGTCAAAGTCATAATCAGATGGAAGAACTTCTGCCCTAATGAGCTCCTGCTGAAGAATGTCGACAAAGTCAAGAAGATTCTCAGGAGAGTTGTTTCCAATGTTATAGACAGCATACGGAGGGTTAGGAAGTCCGTCCTCACCATTCGTTCTCCTAGGAGCCTTATGCATGATTCTGATGACTCCTTCAACTATATCATCGACATAGGTAAAGTCTCTTTTACAGTTTCCGTAGTTGAAGATCTTGATGGTCTCACCATTACGCAGTTTGTTCGTAAATCCGAAATATGCCATGTCCGGTCTACCAGCAGGACCATAAACTGTAAAGAAACGTAGTCCTGTTGAAGGGATATTGTATAGCTTTGAATAAGCATGAGCCATCAGCTCATTGCTTTTCTTTGTCGCAGCATACAGACTCACAGGGTTGTCGACCTTGTCATCTGTCGAATATGGGACTTTCTTGTTTGATCCGTACACGCTTGAAGAGGAGGCATACACAAGGTGGGCTACACCTTCTTCACCCCCGTCATAAGAGTGTCGACAAGCCTCAAGGATATTATAGAAACCGATAAGATTAGATTCTATGTATGCATCCGGGTTAGTAATAGAATACCTGACTCCAGCCTGAGCTGCAAGATTTACAACGACTTGAGGCTTAAAGTCACTGAATAATCTATCTACCAATGGCTTGTCTGCAATATTGCCTTTTATGAATTCCCAAGTACAATTTGAATGACTTTTGACGGCCTTTTCGATCTCGGAAAGACGATATTCCTTTATTTTGACATCATAGTAGTCGTTCATGTTGTCGATTCCGACAATCCTCACCTCACCTGGTTCATCTTTCAAAAGTCGAAGAACCAGATTGGCACCGATAAAGCCAGCTGCACCTGTTACTAGAATCCTCATATATCAAAATGACTATTTATACAAAAATGAGCATCAGCAATTGTGCTGAGATTACTCGAACAAACATACCGAAAGGATACACAGTCGCATATGCTTCTGATGCTTCCTGCTCATCCGAATTTGTATTCGCATAGGTAAGGGCCATAGGATTTGCCATTGCGGCACATAGAAGACCTGCATTCTGAGCATAATCAAGACCACCCCATTTCTTTGCTACATAGCCTGTTATAAGAACTGGTACTGTTGCAATAAATAAGCTGACAAGTATCCACATAAGTCCCTTAGAGCAGAATACGGTTTCAAAGAAACCGGCACCGGCATTAAGACCAAGACAAGCAAGGTAAAGTACGATACCGAACTGTCTTAACATCAGATTTGCACTTCTTGTTGAATATGTCGTCAAATTTAGTCTAGAACCATATGCACCAATCAAGATACCCACTAGAATTGGTCCACCAGCGATACCTAACTTGATTGGAGTACTCATACCAGGGATGACGATAGGAATAGAACCGAGTACAACACCTAGGAAAAGACCGACGAACAATGCTACGAGATTTGGATTTTTGAGTTCCTTAACCTCATTACCAAGTATCTCTCCAACCTTGTTTATGGCACTCTGCTCTCCTACTATTGTCAATCTGTCTCCTAGCTGAAGTCTGAGGCCAGGGTAAGCGACAAGCTGAATTCCAGCTCTTCCGACTCTGGTGATGTTGATTCCAAGAGTATTTCTTAAGTGAAGTGTTCCGATCTTGACACCATTGAGTTCCTTCTTTGTTACAAGGACGTGCGCAGAAACCAATCCGCTTCCGTCAATGTTATTCCAATCGATATCAGGATTGTTCCAGTCCTTGTTCTCCTTTCCTCCAAACAGTATCTTAAATGACTCTACATCATCTTTGCGAAGAACGGCCATAAGATGGTCATTCTCCTGAAGTACAGTAGTTGATGCAGGAATTGTCACATTACCATTTCTGGATATTCTGGAGATGATGATAGGATTCTTAGTGAAAGAAGTAACCTCATATATTGTCTTTCCAAATATGGCAGGATTGTTGACCTTGAACTCGGCCACATATGTATCTCCAGTAGGCTCCGCTTCCCTTTTAAGCTTATCCTTGCTGATTGCTTTCAGGATAATCATCGAGATCAGTACACCAATAACACCAAACGGATATCCGACAGCGCATGCTGTTGCCATGTCATTTGCCTGCTGTACTTCTTCAGGATGGATATCCAGAAGAGACTGCTGTGCTGCACCAAGCATTGGAGTATTTGTTACAGAACCGCTGAGAACACCCATAGCCTCAGGGAATGTCATGCTTGTGATCGCGAATATTGCAATAGTTGAAATAGTTGTCAGCAATATTGCAAGCAGACCATACATGATCAGGTGAATTCCGCCTTTTTTCATTGAGGCAAAGAATCCGGGTCCTACCTGAACACCAAGGGCATATACGAACAGTATGAGGCCAAAGTTCGGGGCAAATGAGATCATGCCGGAGTCAACCGGCACACCGATCCTATCCAGGACTTCCCCACCCACCATGCCGGCGAAGAAGACCAAGGTGACACCTAATGATACTCCTTTTATGCTGATCTGTCCGAGGCTAAGGCCTATAGCACAGACAACAGAAAGGATGAGAACTAGTTGGAGATATGATGGCTGAGTGAATAAATCAATTAACCACATGTATTAGTCTCTCTTAAAGATATCTCTTGTGTAGACCTTGTCCTTGACATCATCAAGACAAGTGTCATATCTGTTCGCGATAATTGAATCTGCAGTTCTCTTGAATGTTTCAAGGTCATTCACAACCTCGCTGCCGAAGAATGTTGTACCATCCTCAAGTGTTGGTTCAAAGATGATCACTCTTGCACCCTTAGCCTTGACTCTCTTCATGACACCCTGAATAGACGACTGTCTGAAGTTGTCCGAATTGGACTTCATTGTCAAACGGTAAACGCCAATGGTAACCTGCTTCTCCTTTGACTGCTCAAATGAGCTGTTAGAGCTATAATATCCTGCCTTGTCAAGTACTCTGTCGGCGATGAAGTCCTTTCTGGTTCTGTTGGACTCAACGATAGCCTGAATCAAGTTCTCTGGAACATCAGAGTAGTTTGCAAGAAGCTGCTTTGTGTCCTTTGGAAGGCAATATCCGCCGTAACCGAAACTTGGGTTGTTGTAATGAGATCCAATTCTAGGATCAAGACATACACCATTGATAATCTGCTGAGTGTCAAGACCCTTCATTTCAGCATATGTATCAAGCTCGTTGAAGTAGCTTACTCGAAGAGCAAGGTATGTGTTGGCAAACAATTTAACAGCCTCAGCCTCTGTAAGACCCATGAAGAGAACATCGATGTTCTCCTTGATTGCTCCTTCTTCCAGAAGAGCTGCGAACTCTCTTGCTGCCTTGTCGAGTTTCTCATCACCTTCAGGGCGGCCGACAATAATACGGCTTGGATAAAGATTGTCATAAAGAGCTTTACTTTCACGAAGGAACTCTGGCGAGAAGATGATGTTTGGAACGACAACCTTCATCTCTCCGGATGCAAGTCTTTCTCTATAAGCGAACTTTGAACGTACACTCTCTGTATAACCTACAGGGATTGTACTCTTGATAATCATAATCGCATCAGGATTGACCTTAAGTACAGTCTCAATCACCTCTTCAACATGAGAAGTGTCGAAGTAGTTCTTTTTGCTGTCATAATTAGTTGGAGCTGCAATAACTACAAACTCCGCATCCCTGTATGCTGCTTCTGCATCCAAAGTCGCTGTAAGGTCAAGTTCCTTCTCTGCGAGATACTTTTCAATGTACTCATCCTGGATAGGAGACTTTTTATTGTTGATAAGATCCACTTTTTCAGGGATGATATCAACTGCTGTTACGTGATTGTTCTGAGCAAGAAGTGTTGCGATTGAAAGGCCTACATAACCTGTTCCTGCTACTGCTATTTTTCTGTTCATAATCTGTTCTATTTTAAACTATTGATCAAGGATTGACTGAGCCCATCTAGGGAGATTGTCCACATGCTGGGTTTCAAGTTCACCGTTTCTGAATGTCATCAGACGCTGGGCATCAGTATTGTGAGCTGAGTTATCCAGAATGTAGCTTACATCAGCAATCTTTGTCAATGCTCTACAGTTAAGTAGAGACTCCATATATCTAGAAATAATTGTCTTTATCGGAATTGTATGTCCTCCCTTCATTACTCGAATTGCCACGCGTGAGGCATGAACTGTAGGAGAATATGTACATACAAAAATGTAAATGATGTAATAACCTGATGCTTTTGCTCTTTTGATAAAGTCCAGCTTATCAAGACCAGATACAGTCTCAAAAGCAAGAGGCTTCATCTCAGCAAGGCATGCTTCCCTTTCTTCCGCACAGTATACTGCAGACTTCTTGATAGCATCCTCATTATTCCATCCACCATAGAGGTTCTGGTCAACAAAGTCCTGGTTCTGATAAACCATTCCCTTCAGCCAACCATGTTTGGCCAT
>JAKSJT010000191.1 GCA_024402125.1 Bacteroidales bacterium | reverse complement strand
GTAAATGCGAAAGTAGGAGGTAAAAGCCAAATATTATTAGCATTTACCTCCTACCCGATTATGAGGATAAGTGGATTATTCGTAGCGGGTAAACTGCTTGAGGTCATACTCAGCCTTGATCTTGTCAAGGATAGCACATACAAGGCGGTATGTTCTGGAGTCCTTCGTGTAGACTGCTGGAGTGATGAAGTTCACTCTCTGCTGACGAAGAAGCTTTCTTGCCTGAGCACGCTTTTTATCATTTGCAGGATTGAATACCGCAATGGCGTTACCTCCGAACATCTTCACGATCTTCATGCAAGGGACATCAGTTTCTCCATCTCCGAAGTATACCATATGGTTGAAAGGTATTCTCTTCTTGTCCTCAGCGACACTCTCGTTGACTTCCTTGTTGTCACGTGAAGAGAGGATTCCCTTGTTGATCTTGAAGAGGTACTGAGTCTTGGCTGTGTAGTCAACGGCATTTCCTGCCCACTGTGCAACACCGTTCTCGTCATAGATGTACGAGCAGGCGAAAACATGCTTGAACTCCTTTGCGATAGGACTTCCCTGGATGATTTCCTTAAGGCCGGAAGAGTTGATATAGTGCTCTACTATGACACCATGAGCTTCCCCGTATTCGTTGATTGCCTTGAACCAGCCACGAACTCCGTCGTAAAGGCTGATCTTCTCTCCGAACTTCTGGAACTCTTCTTTTCTAAGCTCGATGCCGTTTTTCTTCGCTTCATCGAACATTAGTTTCATGTAGGCCAGAATACCGCTTGCGTCATCATCAGTTGCAATCTGGTCACTCTTTGTCCAGAACTCCTGAGGAGTCTGTCCGATAGCCTGAATAAAACCGAACTCCTGCATATTTCCAGGAGAAAGGGTACCGTCGAAGTCGTATACTAGAGCAACAATAGGTTTACGTCTCATAATTTATTGATTGGTTTACAAATATACCTAATTCTTTCGAATAATGTCTGTTTACTGACTTCTACGCATGATTCGGTGTAATATTTCTTGAAAATATCTCATTTTCTTTGCTTTAGCATAATAAATCAGTACTTTTGTATAATAAAATACATAATATGGTACATTATTTTTCTACTCTTAAGAATTCCATGGCAAAGAAGTGGGATTCTCCAGCACTGGCAAACTTCGGTGGTGAAAAGTACACTTTTGCTGAGCTCGCTATTCAGATTGAGAAACTCCACATATTCTTTGATAAGGCAGGTATCAAAAAGGGAGATAAGATTGCACTTTGCGCAAACAATTCTGCAAGATGGGCAATGACTTTCCTCGCAACAACAACATACGAGGCAGTTATCGTTCCACTTCTTTCTGAGTTCCATCCAGAGAACATCGGTTCTCTTGTTGACCACTCTGAGAGTGTTATCCTCTTCACAGATGCAGAGCACTGGAAGAATCTTGATATCAAGGCAATGCCTAAGATCCGTGCAGCAATTCTTATTGGAGATTATTCACTTGTATATAGTGCTGATGCAGATGCTAAGGCAGCATTTGAGGCAATTGAGCCTGAGTATGCAGCTAAGTATCCTAATGGAATGAAGCCAGAGGATGTCAACTATCCAGTTGACAATGGATCAGACCTTTCTGTTATCAACTATACTTCTGGAACAACTAGTGCACCTAAGGGCGTGATGCTTCGCAATGAGTGTATTTCAGCATCAGTTGATTTTGCTATCAGAAAGATTCCTGTAGGACCTGGTGACAAGAACATCGTATCAATGCTTCCTATGGGACATATCTATGGCCTTGTATTCGAGTTCATCTATCCTCTTTGTGACGGTTGGACAGTGTACTACCTCGGAAAGGCTCCTTCACCATCACTCCTTCTTAAGGCTGTGCAGGCAATCAAGCCTAGACTTGTCATTACAGTTCCACTTGTAATGGAGAAGATCTACAACTCTTCAATCAAGCCAAAGCTTTCAACTCCTATGATGAAGGTCCTCACATCTATTCCTGGCGTTAAGTCTATTATCTACAAGAAGGTTGTTGAGACAGTGCTTAAGACATTCGGTGGCAATGTATATGAGTTCATTATGGGTGGCGCTGCACTTAATCCTGATGTAGAGAAGGCATTCAGAAAGATGGGACTTCCTTATACAGTAGGTTATGGTATGACAGAGGCTGCACCTCTTCTTGCATATGAGGATTATCACGACTATGCTCAGGGTTCATGCGGACATTATGTAGACTATGCTGAGGTTCGTATTGATTCTGAGGACCCAATCAATGTCGTAGGTGAGATCCAGGCAAAGGGTATCAATATCTGCTCAGGTTACTTCAACAACCCAGAGGCTTCTGCAAATGCTTTCACAGAGGACGGATTCCTTCATACAGGTGACCTCGGTGTAATGGATGCTAAGGGTAACATCTTCATCCGTGGTAGATCTAAGAACATGATCCTCTCAGCTAACGGACAGAACATCTATCCTGAGGAGGTTGAGGCAGTCCTTAACGCTGATGACTATGTGATCGAGTCAGTAGTTGTCGATAGAGCATCTAAGCTTGTCGGTCTTATTCTCCTTGATCAGGCAGCAATCGAGGCTGCAGGCCTTGATGCTGATACAGTAGCAAAACTTCCTGAGACTATCAGAAAGGCAGCTAACAAGAAGCTTCCTTCTTACAGCCAGATTACAAAGATGGAAGTTGTTGACAAGCCATTCGAGAAGACCCCAAAGATGAGTATCAAGAGATTCATGTACAAGTAGAGTTTTTTTCTTGTGACATTTTGTCAGAAAATTCAGATTGGAATACAATTTGGTCTATATAGAGTCGGACACGAAAGTCCGGCTCTTTTTATTTTTGAAGAGACAAACAAGTAAACAAATAAATTCACATATCATTATGGCAGACGTAAAAGGTAAAATTGGTGTAACCACCGAGAACATTTTCCCGGTTATCAAGCAGTTCCTCTATTCAGATCATGAGATTTTCCTTCGTGAGCTTGTTGCTAATGCTGTTGATGCTTCACAGAAGATGAAGGCACTCAGCTCAATTGGTGACTTTAACGGAGAACTTGGCGATATCGATGTCAGAATAGAACTTGACGAAGCCAACAAGACTCTTAAGATTACTGATAGAGGTATCGGTATGACAGAAGAGGAAGTTGACAAGTATATCAACCAGATTGCATTCTCTTCAGCAGGAGAGTTCCTCGAGAAGTACAAGGACCAGATCGGCTCAATTATCGGTCATTTCGGACTTGGTTTCTATTCAGCATTCATGGTGTCAAAGAAGGTGACAATTGATACACTCAGCTGGAAGGATGGTGCAAAGGCTGTGAAGTGGTCTTGCGACGGATCTCCAGAGTACACAATGGAAGAGTCTGACAAGGCTGACAGAGGTACAACTATCACTCTTTACCTTGATGAGGACTCAAAGGAGTATGCTGAGAAGACAAAGATCCAGGGACTTCTTGACAAGTACTGCAAGTTCATGCCAGTTCCAGTAATCTTCGGAAAGGAGCAGGACTGGAAGGAAGATAAGTTCGTTGATACAGACAAGGACAATGTCATCAATAAGATTGAACCAATCTGGGCAAAGTCACCATCAGAGCTTAAGGATGAGGATTACGACAACTTCTACAAGGCTCTTTATCCAGTAGCTGAGGATCCAATGTTCCACATCCATCTTAACGTTGACTATCCATTCAATCTTACAGGTATCCTCTACTTCCCTAAGATCAAGGAGAAGATGGCTATTGCCAGAAACAAGATTCAGCTCTATTGCAACCAGATGTTCGTTACTGACCATGTGGATAACATCGTACCTGACTTCCTTACTCTTCTCCATGGTGTAATTGACTCTCCAGATATTCCGCTTAACGTATCTAGAAGTTATCTTCAGAGCGATGCCAATGTAAAGAAGATTTCGACATACATCACAAAGAAGGTTGCTGACCGTCTTGAGGAGATCTTCAAGGAACAGAGAAGCCAGCTTGAGGAGAAGTGGGATAACATCAAGCTCTTCATCGAGTATGGTATGCTTTCAGAGGAGAAGTTCTGCGAGAGAGCAATGAAGTTCGCTCTTCTTAAGAACACTGAGGGAAAGTACTTCAGCTTCGATGAGTATAAGACAGCAATTGAGGCTAATCAGACAGATAAGGACAAGAAGATTGTTGCTCTCTATGCAACAAATGCTGAGAGCCAGTATTCATTCATTGAGGCAGCAAAGAACAAGGGATATGATGTCCTTCTACTTGACTGTGAGCTTGACTCTCACCTTGTAAACCTTCTCGAGCAGAAGATGGAGGGAATGAGATTCGCAAGAGTTGACTCTGACTCTATTGACAATATCATTGCTAAGGAAGAGAAGATTAAGCCACAGCTCTCAAAGGAGGATGCAGATGATCTTAGCGTACTTTTCAAGGCAGTTCTTCCAGAGGGTAACAACTACTACGTACAGGCTGACAACCTTGGTGAGAACGCAGATCCAATCCTTATCACTCAGAGCGAGTTCATGCGCAGATACCGTGAGATGAGCGCACTTAACGGAGGAATGAACTACTTCGGTGAGATGCCTCAGGAGTACAACATCACAGTAAACATGGAGAATCCTCTCGTTGCAAAGATCTTTAATGCAGAGAAGGAATCAGTTGCAGCTTATGTTGAACCTGTAGCAGCTTCTGAGGATGCTGACGAGGAGACAAAGAACGCAGCTAAAGAAGCAAAGAAGGCAGCTAAGGAGGCTCACGAGAATGAGGTGAAGGCATTCGCAAAGCAGAACGAGATTCTTAAGCAGGTAGCAGACCTCGCACTTCTTGCTAATGGTATGCTTAAGGGCAAGGCTCTTAGCGAGTTCATCGCAAGAAGCCAGAAGGTAGTTAATGACGCTTATCTTAAGTAGTAAACTATCATTGATAACACATTGATTGAAGGGTGGGGAAGAGAGAATCTTTCTCACCTTTCTTGTTTTGTAAAATGACAAACTGGAAGTTTGCTTGCGGACAAATTGACCAATACTCTTGCCTGGCTATACATAAGTCAGGGAGAAGACAAGCCGCTGTGTACTTTTTCTTATCAAATCGCCAAAACTGGGCTCTGCCTTTTCCACGTCAGAACAAATCTATGGAACTTTGCAAAGACGGACATTCCATGGAAACAAACACCAATGATAGTTCGTAATGTATGTGCAACTCTTAATTCTAACTTAATTGTGAAAACGCATGTAGAAATCGAGATTGACTATTGTAAAGACGCCATTAGTTTGGTAAAACAATTTGTCAGCAAATGCTTATCCAATGACCTGTCAAACTTGGCATCATTTGATTTGGGAACAATTAGGGACCATTCAGCCTTCGGAAATTCTGACAAGCACCAGGGAATCGAAGACATGAAGATCTGCAAGGCAATTTGCTATCTGCTTGATAGTGGAAGTGACACTGACATTACCTATGACAAACTTCTGTTTGGACATGGGTACGAAATGAAGCTGATAGCTTCATCATCTATGCTATGTGAGAAAGTCGGAGTAAGTAATGAAGAAGATCTTCATCTTCTGAATCTTCCGATTGATCTACTTGAAAGGCTGGATTCGTTTAAGGAACATACATATACCATCGGTAATGTATATGCTAAGAAAATCCAGAAAGGAAAGTAGGTGCTAATATAAAAATGACCCGAAAGGGTATCCTTCGAGTCATTGTGTATAAAAAGTCATTGAGGTTATTTCTCTCTGATAAGTTCAAGGAACTCATTTCTTGTCCTAGGGTCTTTCAGGAAAACTCCTGAGAATGCTGATGTAGTTGTTACAGCATTGGATTTCTGGATTCCTCTAATCTGCATGCATGTATGCTTAGCTTCGATTACGACAGCAACGCCTAGTGGATGAAGTGCCTCCTGGATGCAGTCTCTAATCTGAACTGTAAGTCTTTCCTGGACTTGGAGACGTCTTGCATAGGTTTCAACGACTCTGGCGATTTTGCTGAGTCCTGTAATCTTTCCGTTAGGAATATATGCTATGTGTGCCTTTCCGAGGAATGGAAGCATGTGATGCTCGCAGCTGGAGTACAGTTCGATGTCTTTAACAAG
Source organism: Bacteroidales bacterium (assembly GCA_024402125.1). Lineage (GTDB taxonomy): Bacteria > Bacteroidota > Bacteroidia > Bacteroidales > UBA932 > Cryptobacteroides. The sequence continues at coordinate 92 of JAKSJT010000191.1, read as the reverse complement.
GACCATCTGCTGATACTCTTCATCAAACATGGCTGACTGAAGAATCTGAACACCATCTTGAGTATAGCCATGAGTCATGAACTGCATAGCCT
>JAKSJT010000190.1 GCA_024402125.1 Bacteroidales bacterium | reverse complement strand
GCTAACGGAATAGAGGAGAATCCAATGGCAGGAGCCATCTCTCTTCTCTTTGGCAATGTCTTCTCTCTTCCAGATGAGAGTCATATGATCAACACAAAAGGCTGGCAGGTTATCGGAAGCGAGAAAGCGCTTAATGTTTACATGACAGAGGGTTTCTTAAACAATACTCTCAAGCTTCAGATGGCAGATTGCAATATTTCCGGAAGAATCCCTTCACGAAACTGCAATTTCTTCATGTACTGGTGCCCTTCCAATGACCCAGGCATGATTTCAAGCATCTTCAAAAAGGAAGCAGCTGATGCATTCAAAAGCGTAATCAAGGGTGTTGGTTTTGTTCCATCAACATTGAGCATCACAGATGGTGGAAACATCAACATCGACTTTGATAGACTCAACATCACTAAGTGTAAGGCTCCTATTGTTGAAAGAGACACAACTGTAGTTATCCCTCAGGGACCTTTCAAGGTGAAGAACTCAGCCACAGGAGAGACAAACTACCTTTCTCAGGCAGCCAATCTCTACCTAAGTCTCAAGGACGAGAACGGCAAGGGAATATGGAGTGTTCCTTTCAAGGAGAAGATCTGCGGTAGCGTTGAATCCATCGACTGGTACCAGAACGGTAAGATACAGTTCCTTTTCGGAGCAGGTTCAAGCCTTCATCTTGTTGACAGAATAGGCCGATTCGTGAATCCATTCCCAGTAGACCTTGGAAAAGAGATTCTGATAGGACCTGCAGCTTATGACTTCAGCGGTGTCGGTGGATATACAGCTGTTATCCTTCACAAAGACAACACAATCGAGCTCTATAATCTTCACGGAAAGAAACCTGAGCACTGGAAAGGAATCACTTCAACCGAGACTATCAAGTCTCTTCCAGAGCTGCTCGAAGTCAAAGGAAAGAAGTATTGGGTAGTCCGCACAGGACTCCAGACCCAAATATATGGATTTAACGGAGGTGAGCCTCTTACCAAAAATGAAGGAGACAAGATGATCCGACCAGACAGTCAGATCAATGTCGACGAAAAAGGAAATATCTCTGCAATCTGCTACGACGGAAAAGAGAGAAACATTAAGTTCTAGCAAATAAAAAGAATAACTATACAGAAAATGGATTTACAATTTACTTCAGTTAACAAGGTATTCGAGACCAGTTTCAAGAAGAATTGGGACAGACCTGCTCTTTCTAATTATCAGGGAGTAACTTTATTCTACCGCGATGTAGCAACTAGAATTGAAATGCTCCATATCGCATTCGAGCAGTGTGGTCTTGAGAAGGGTGACAAGGTGGCTCTTTGCTCTAAGAACCAGGCAAACTGGGGAGTTTGCTTCCTTGCAGCTCTAACATATGGCGCAGTTCCGGTTCCTATTCTTCACGAGTTCAAGCCAGGCAATATTCATTACCTTGTAAACCACAGTGAGGCTAAGGTTCTCTTCGTAGATGAGTCTATCTGGGAGAGTGTAAATATTGAAGAAATGCCAGACCTCTATGTAGTCGTACAGATCAACAACTTCAAGTTCCTTTACACAAAGACAGAAGAGCTCGCGGAAATCAAGGCTCACCTCAATGAAAGCTTCGGTAAGAAATACCCAGAGACTTTCGGCCCTGAGGACTTGAACTACTATGAGGATAGCGCTGAAGAGCTCGCTATTATCAACTATACATCTGGATCATCTGGATTCTCAAAGGGTGTAATGATCCCTTATAGAGCAATCCTTTCCAATATTATCTTCGCTAAGGATTACGCTGAGCTTCCTTTGACAAACAAGTCCGAGGTTGTATCAATGCTTCCTCTCGCTCACATGTATGGACTCATGTTCGAGTTCCTCTATGAGATGTCACTTGGATGTCATGTACACTTCCTCACCAGAATCCCTAGCCCTAAAGTAATCATGCAGGCCTTTTCAGAGATTCATCCAGACATCATCATTGCAGTTCCTCTTATCATCGAGAAGATCTACAAGTCTAAGCTTAAGCCAATCATCGATAGAAACAGACTCTTCTTCAGTCTTCCTATCCTTGACCAGTTCCTTCTTAAGAAGGTTCGCAATGAGCTTGTAACCACATTCGGTGGAAAGTTCGATGAGATTATCCTTGGTGGTGCCGCATTCAACCCTGAGGTTGAGTCATTCTTCAAAAAGGTCCAGTTCCCTTACACAGTAGGTTACGGTATGACAGAGTGTGCTCCTATCCTCGGCTATGCACACTGGGATAAGGCTAAGCTCTACTCTTGCGGTAAGTGCGCTCCATTCATGGAGATGAGAATTGACTCAGAGGATCCTCAGAATGTCTCAGGTGAGGTTCAGGTTAGAGGTGCTAACGTTCTCCTTGGATACTACAAGAACGAGCAGGCAACTAAAGAAGCCTTCACAGAGGACGGTTGGTTCAGAACAGGTGACATGGGTGTTATCGACGAGGACGGATACCTCTTCCTCAGAGGCCGCTCTAAGTGTATGATCCTTGGTCCTTCAGGACAGAACATCTACCCAGAGGAGCTTGAAGGTGTAATCAATGCTGTAACATACGTCGTCGAGTCACTCGTCATTGATGACCATGGTACTATCACAGCTCTTATCTATCCAGACTACCATACAGCAGAGATGGATGGACTCTCTAAGGAGCAACTTGAGGCAAGACTCACAGCATCACTTCCTGAAATCAATAAGGAGATTCCTAAGTATGCTCAGATTAAGAAGATTGAGTTCCTCCCTGAAGACTTCGAGAGAACTCCAAAGAAGAGCATCAAGAGATACCTCTATCAGAGAAACTAAACAAGACTCACGGACATGGAAAAATTTGATGAGCGCTATATAGAGATGGCATCAGTATGGGCTAAGAACTCATACTGCAAAAGACGCCAGGTTGGAGCCCTTATCGTCAAGGATAGAATGATTATCTCTGACGGATATAATGGCACACCAGCCGGTTTCGAGAACATTTGTGAGGACGAGAGCGGTGCGACAAAACCATACGTTCTCCACGCTGAAGCGAATGCTATTACCAAGGTTGCAAAGTCTGGTAACAACAGCAATGATGCAACACTATATGTCACAGCATCTCCTTGCATGGAGTGTGCAAAGCTCATCATTCAGTCCGGAATCAAAAGAGTTGTATATCGTGACGAATACAGGCTCACAGACGGCATCGACCTTCTAAGAAGAGCCGGTATTTCAGTTGAGAAAGTTGACGAATAATTTTTCATGGACAACGACAACAAAAGAATATCTTCTGTCTGGGTTGCTCTGCTAGGTGTCCTAGCCGGAGTGCTTCTTGTTGCTACCTACAACAAGTACCAGGAGAGTAAGCACATGGTTTCAGTCCAGTATAGGGACTGGAGAAAGCTCAATCTCATCCTCAATGAGGTTGAGAAAAACTATGTGGATACTATCAACAGAGAAGATATGACAGACGCAGCTATTGTTGCTGCCCTAGCTAAACTTGACCCACATTCAGTTTACATTCCTCCTGTGGAGCTCGAGGAATCAGAGACCGAACTTGCCGGAAACTTCGATGGTATCGGTATCCAGTTCAACGTACCGAATGACACAGCCGTAGTACTTGAGGTTATCCCTGGAGGTCCTTCCGAGAAGATTGGACTTCAGCAGGGAGACAGACTCCTTAAGGTCGACTCCAAAGACATCGCAGGAGTGAAGTTCCCTCAGGACAGTATGGTTAGAAAGATGAAGGGTCCTGCTGGATCTAAAGTAACCATCACTGTTCTCAGGAATGGTGAAGAGATTCCATTTGAAATCACTCGTGGAAAGATTCCTGTACATTGTATCGAGGCATCATTCATGATTGACGAGACAACTGGTTATATCAGACTTTCCAAGTTCTCCGCAAACACATATAGTGAGTTTATGGAAGCAAGCCTCGATCTTCTCTCCCAGGGTATGAAGAGACTTATCTTCGACCTTAGAGACAATACCGGTGGTTACCTTGAGCAGGCAAATCTCCTCTGTAATCAATTCCTTGAAAAGGGTGACCAGATTGTATACATGGAAGGTCTCCACAGCAGAAGAGAGGACTTTAAGGCTAACGGTAAGGGTATCTTGAAGAACGTTGAACTCACTGTTCTAATCAATGAGTCCACAGCATCTTCAAGCGAGATCTTTGCAGGAGCTATGCAGGACAATGACAGAGGTGTGATTGTCGGTAGAAGATCTTTCGGAAAGGGTCTAGTTCAGAAGCCTATCTACTTTACAGACGGTTCAGGCATCAGAATCACAATAGCAAGATTCTACACACCTTCAGGAAGATGCATCCAGAAACCATACTCTGATGACTATCAGTATGACATCTACAAGAGATTCGCAGACGGCGAGCTTGTAAATGCTGACAGCATTAAGGTCAACAAGGATGAGGTGTTCAAGACTGTTGGAGGAAGAGAAGTATATGGCGGTGGTGGTATTGTACCGGATATCTTTGTCCCTATGGATACAACAAGAGCCACAACTTACTATACTCAGGTAAACAAGAAGGCAACAGCCATGAGATTTGCTTCTTCAATCTTCGATTCATACAAGAATCGACTTGCTGAGATTGATAACTATGATGACCTTAACAAGTTCCTCAACGGACTTGATATCTCTCAGAAGTTTATCTCATATGCTACAAGAGTAGACGGTATCACGCCTAAGAAGGGTGAATGGGAAGAAACTGAAGAGTACCTTCTTCCTCAGCTTAGAGCTCTTATCAGCAGATATTCAAAACTCGGTGACAATGCGTTCTACAAGATGTATCTGGAAGTTGATACGACAGTAAAAGCAGCTATAGAAGCTTCCTCCAAAGTCGAGTTAAACTAGTCTTAATACCTATCAGTATATACAAACAATCTCCTGCTAATCATTTAAGACTGCAGGAGATTATTTTGTTTAATACACTATATGTTGTACTACCAACTATCTTGTCAATGCATCCACAGCTGTGTGAACTCCATCAAAAGTAAACTTTGAAAGAACAGAGTCCATCTTCGCTGCTATCTTATCTGTGCAAAGGTTTCCGATAGATCCCTCGTGAGTATGGTTAAGAGTTCCATGATACTCGAACTCTCCCCTCTCGATTGACATACCAACCTGCTTGTAGGCATCTCTAAATGGAACGCCATTCTCAACGAGATGGTTTACTTCCTCCACGCTGAATGCAAGCTTATACTTAGGGTCCTCCATAAGTCCCTTTGTAACTTCCATATTGTCGATTGCGAACGCTGCTATGTCAAGGCAGTCATTAAGTTCTGCGAACATCGGAATGAACACTTCCTTGATGATCTGCATATCGCGGAAATAACCTGATGGAAGATTTGTTGTGATAAGTCTGATATCATTCTGAATACCTGCGATCTTATTACAGTGTGCTCTAATAAGCTCGAACACATCAGGATTCTTCTTATGAGGCATGATGCTGGATCCAGTGGTAAGATTGTTAGGCAGGTGAACGAAACCGAAGTTCTGGCTACAGAACATGCAGCAGTCAAATGCAAATCTTCCCAATGTCTCTGCTACTGATGCGTATGCATAAGCGATGATTCTCTCAGACTTGCCTCTTCCCATCTGGGCATAGATTACATTGTAATCCAGGTCATCAAAACCTAATAGCCTTGTTGTAAGGGTTCTATTAAGAGGTGCTGAAGAACCATATCCGGCAGCAGAACCAAGTGGATTCTGATTTGTGACATCCCATGCAGCCTTCATAACAGACATATCATCTGAAAGGCTCTCAGCGTAAGCTCCAAACCAGAGGCCGAATGATGATGGCATAGCTACCTGAAGATGAGTATAGCCTGGCATAAGGACATCCTTGTACTCCTCGCTCTTTGCCTGAAGTGAGTCAAACAATGTCTTTACCTTACCTACAGTCTTCTCGATCTCTGCCCTTGAGAAAAGACGAAGGTCGACCATAACCTGGTCATTACGGGATCTACCTGTGTGAACCTTCTTTCCGATATCTCCGAGCTTTCTGGTAAGCATAAGTTCTACCTGTGAATGAACGTCCTCAATATCTGGTTCAATCTCAAAATTGCCCTTCTCTGCCTCCTTGTATAGAGACTTAAGTTCAGCAAGAAGAAGATCAAGTTCATCTTTTGCCAGCAGTCCTACACTCTCAAGCATTGTAATGTGAGCCATTGTGCCCATTATATCGTATG